>JAQUPB010000089.1 GCA_029004185.1 Bacteroidales bacterium
TTACATTGACAACCGCCAGGGCAGTGTTGGTACAGGTGCTCCCATCAGTGCCGGTAACTATATAAGTTGTGGTTTGATTAGGGGTAACATTTACGGAACTTCCTGTCTGTCCTGTATCCCATGAATAATTGTTTGCACCGCTTGCATTGATATTTGTAATTGCGCCAATGCAGATTGTATTTCCGCTTGCCGTAACCACAGGTAATGGATTAACATTAACAACCGCCAGTGCAGTATTAGTACAAGTATTACCATCAGTTCCTGTAACAACATATGTTGTTGTTTGGGTAGGATTAACAGTTACGGAACTTCCTGTTTGCCCTGTATCCCATGAATAATTATTTGCACCGCTTGCATTGATGTTGGTAATTGCGCCAATGCAGATTGTATTTCCGCTTGCCGTAACAACAGGTAATGGATTTACATTAACAACCGCCAGTGCAGTGTTAGTGCAAGTATTTCCATCGGTTCCTGTAACAACATATGTTGTTGTTTGGGTAGGATTAACAGTTACGGAACTTCCTGTTTGGCCTGTATCCCATGAATAATTATTTGCACCGCTTGCATTGATATTTGTAATTGCGCCAATGCAGATTGTATTTCCGCTTGCCGTTACAATCGGTAATGGATTTACATTAACTACTGCCAGTGCAGTATTGGTACAGGTATTCCCATCAGTGCCGGTAACGATATATGTTGTGGTTTGAGTAGGATTAACAGTTACAGAATTTCCTGTTTGTCCTGTATCCCATGAGTAATTATTTGCGCCGCTCGCATTGATGTTGGTAATTGCTCCAATACAAATTGTGTTTCCGCTTGCCGTAACGATAGGTAATGGATTTACATTAACAACCGCCAGTGCAGTGTTGGTGCAGGTATTTCCATCAGTGCCGGTGACTACATAGGTTGTTGTTTGAGTGGGATTAACTGTCACAGTGCTTCCTGTTTCGGAATTGTTCCATGAATAATTATTTGCTCCGCTTGCATTAATACTTGTAATTGCCCCTATACATATTGTGTTTCCGCTTGCCGTTACATTTGGCAGTACATTAACAATTACAGCCGTTTGAGCTGTGTTTCTGCATCCGTTGCCATCAGTTCCGGTGACAATATATGTTGTTGTTTGGGTGGGATTAACGGTAACAGAGTTACCCGTTTGCCCCGTATTCCACGTAAATGAATTTGCCCCGCTTGCATTTATATTCGTTATTGCCCCAGTACATATGGTATTTCCGCTTGCCATTATGCTTGGAAGATTGTTTACATTCAAAACTGCTGTTGCAGTATTCGTACATCCGTTACCGGCAGTTCCTGTTACAATATATGTAGTGGTAATTGTTGGATTCACTGTAATTACACTTCCAGCCATAGAATTACTCCAGCTGTATGTATTTGCTCCGCTTGCGGTTATTGTTGCTGAACCACCGTAGCATATTGTATTTCCGTTTGCCGACACTGTTGGACTTGTATTAACTGTTACAGCGGCCGATGCAGAATTTGTACAACCATTAATATTATGCGTACCTGTAACAGTATATGTTGTAGATGTCCCTGGTGTAACCACTATAACGCTCCCTGTTTGACCGGTGCTCCATGTATATGTATCTGCACCTCCGGCACTGATAGATGCATTTGAACCGCTGCAAATAGTATTTCCCATTGTTGAAAGAGCCGGACAAATATATGGAGAACATAAATTTGTAGGCGGACTTGGAGTAAGATTGTTAACGCAATAAGTTATTGTTCCGTTTTTTATTCCGGGCGGGATGCAGGGTGGCGAACCACAACTCCAGCAAATATCTAAATTATTGCCATTGAAACCACTGGAACTTCCTGCAGTTGGTGTGCCTGTTATTACTAACTGACTAAATATTCCTCCGGTGGAAATCAATTGAGCAGATGGATATAAAGTAAAATTTATACAACTCATATAAGTTCCGTTTATAAGGGTAATTGAACCCATACTCCCAATAGTGACGTTATATTCAACAATAAGTACTCCTGTTACGTTTAAGTGGGTGGATGAACCAAGATTTAAACTTCCGTGGATGTCTAATCTTCCGTAGAAATCAAATACTGCGCTTGAAGATAAATTCATATCTCCATATACAACAAAATCACAATAACTGTGTATGGTAACACTACTTGATATGGTAAAATTTCCATTGACAATTAAAGCACCATAATTGTAAAATGTACTGCTGCTGCTAAGAGTAAAAGATATTGTATTAATAATGCCCTCATTACATATAGTGGCACTACTATTGACATTAACAGTTCCGTTAATCGTTCCCGAATTACATAAAAATGAACTTGAACCAACATTAACAGGTCCATTAACCACTGCACCCGGTGCAATACAATAATGTACGCCGCCGGATGGTACGGTAACGCTGGCTACAGTGCCTGTAATTGTTACATCGCACGATGGGCATGATGTGCAAGATTGTGCATAAGTGTAACTTGTCTTCTGCAATAAAAATAAAATTAATGTTATTGCAAAAAGTTTGTAAAATTTAATTTTCATAAATTTAAAGTATTAAAAAAGTTAATAGGATTTTCTATAATAAAATTAAAGGTAAGCAGATGAAGTCCATGGTTAAAAATACCTAAAACAGATTTAGCAAAAATGTATCTTAGGTTTTTTCTAATATAAAAAATATATGTCGGCAAATTTATGGAAAGATAATTTTAAAAACAAAAAATTGTACATTAATAATTTTGTTGTGATTAACTTTAAAAAATAATATAAAAAGGTTAGTACGATGCATATATTTTGGATAAAAAAACATATTTTGACGAACTGGTTTAATGTAGCGACAAGTCGAATGCTGATAAAAATTTGTATTTTATTTTTAACATCATAAATTTAGCATAACTGTGTTAATGTAAGTTGGGAAAAATATAATTTCAAGAGTAAATGTATTTTCTTATTTTTGTTGTGTTTGATAAACAATCGTGGATTTTTAAAAATATAACATTAGTTTTTTTAAGAAATGAGAGAGCAGAAGCACATATTTCAGAACATTGACTGGCTGATGATAATAATTTATTTGTTGCTGATTTTTATAGGCTGGCTGAATATATATGCTTCGTGTTACAATGAAGAGCGGAAAAATATTCTTGATATGTCTCAGAAATACGGAAAAGAAATTGTATGGATTGGCTCGGCTTTACTTATTGCACTTGCAATTCTCATTATTGACGGGAAATTTTATTCGGCTTTTGCATATTTTATTTATGTGATGTCAATTTTATTTCTGATTTCAGTTTTATTTTTCGGGAATAAAACTTCAGGTTCGCAGTCGTGGTTTCAGGTAGGTGAATTTAAACTTCAGCCGGCAGAATTTGCAAAATTTGCCACAAGTCTTGCTATTGCCCGATATCTTAGTTCTTTTGACATAAAGTTAAAAGAAATAAAAACAAAACTTATGCTAGGTATTTTGCTGGGAATACCGTTGATTTTTATTATACTTCAGAACGATACCGGCTCGGCATTGGTATTCCTGGCTTTTTTTCTGGTATTTTACAGGGAAGGATTGACGGGTAATCTGGTTTTAATTCTCGGTTTGCTCATTATCACGCTTTTTCTGATGACATTGCTTATCGACAAGTTTATTCTGAGTTCAATAATAGCATGTCTTTTACTTATAATTTATTTGTTATTCAGAAAAGCGAAAAGAATTATATTGTATTTATCTGTTGTATTGATATTAACTGTTGGATTTGTTTTCAGCGTGGATTATATTTTTAATGATATTCTGAAACCACACCAGAAAGACAGAATAAATGTTCTGCTCGGCAAAAAAGTTGACCCCAAAGGTATTGGTTATAATGTTAATCAATCCAAGATAGCAATTGGTTCCGGAGGATTTCTGGGAAAGGGATTTTTGCAGGGTACACAAACAAAGTTTGATTTTGTTCCGGAACAAAGCACCGATTTTATTTTTTGTACGGTTGGTGAAGAATGGGGATTTTTGGGAAGTATTTTTGTTATAGGTTTATTTCTGGGGCTTATAGTCAGGATTGTTTTCGTTGCCGAGAGGCAGCGTTCAGCATTCAGCAGAATATATGGATATGGAGTGGCTGCAATATTGTTTTTTCATATTGTGGTGAATATAGGTATGACAATAGGAATAATTCCTGTTATCGGAATTCCTCTGCCCTTCTTTAGTTATGGCGGCTCTTCTCTCTGGGCTTTTACAATTTTGCTTTTTATATTTATTAAACTCGATGCGTACAGGTTGATGTTACTTTAAAGTTTAAAAATAAATTTTCGTTTACAAGCTTAAAAAAACTAAAAGCAAAAGGCGCAAAGCTTAAAGCTGAGTTTTTCATACATCATACTTCTTACTTCAGTTTTTAGTAAATTTGCAGTTAAAACAAACAAACTTTGAAATTTAAAACGAAGATACCTAACCTCAAACCTGAAATAACTTCACCCGTTGGCTCTTATGAATCGCTCATGGCGGCGATACAGGCAGGAGCGAATTCGGTTTATTTCGGTGTCGAAAATCTTAATATGCGTTCGAGGTCGTCGATAAATTTTACGCTTAAAGACCTTGAGGAAATTTCAAAAATCTGCAGGGAAAATAAAATAAAATCATACGTTACCGTAAACACGATAATATACGATGACGAGATTGAGCAGATGAAAAGCATAATTGATGCAGCTAAAAAAAATAAAATAAATGCTGTAATTGCATCCGACCAGTCGGCAATAAATTACGCAAACAAAGCCGGAATGGAAGTCCATGTTTCCACCCAATGCAATGTTTCGAACATTGAAGCCGTTGAATTTTATTCTGCTTATGCCGATGTGATGGTAACAGCAAGGGAATTATCATTAAAACAGGTTGCTTCAATTATTAAGGAAATTGAAAAGAGAAAAATAAAAGGACCTTCGGGAAAGCTTATAAAAATTGAAATTTTCGCACACGGTGCTTTATGCATGGCTATATCGGGCAAATGTTATTTGAGTTTGCATACCCAGGGTTATTCGGCAAACAGAGGCGCATGCATACAGCCGTGCCGAAGAAAATACTTTGTCACCGATGCCGAGGAAGGCGTGGAAATGAAAATTGACAACCAATACATAATGTCGCCTAAAGATTTATGCACCATAGGTTTTATTGACAAAATAATTAAAGCAGGCGTAAAAATATTAAAAATAGAAGGAAGAGGGCGTTCGCCCGAATACGTGAAAACAGTTACACAATGTTACCGCGAGGCGGTTGATTCTTATCATACAGGAAATTATAATCAGGATAAGATCAACAGATGGATGGTGAAACTCGGAACTGTTTATAACCGGGGATTCTGGGACGGCTATTACCTTGGGAAAAAACTTGGTGACTGGACAAAACGCTACGGTTCGCAAGCCACAAAACAAAAAATATACATAGGTAAAATCACAAACTACTTTTCGAAACTTAAAGTTGCTGAAGTTAAAATGGAAACAAATTTTCTGAACATAGGCGATGAAGTTCTGATTACTGGTCAAACCACAGGTGTTGTGGAATTAAAAATCAAGGAAATAAGAGTGGAATTAAAGAAAGTAAAAAAAGCAATAAAGGGAGATATTTGCTCAATTCCCGTTCCGCAGCTTGTCAGAAGAAATGATAAGGTTTACAAGATTGTTGATGTCGATGAGTTCTGAAAAATATTGAAGCAAAAGAATATCAATAAAATTGACTTATAACAATTGATTTTTTGTTATAAAGCATTTACCTTGTCAACTTTCAACTACCCTCATTTACTTTTGTTGTTTTAATAAATATACATAAAAACAATCAAAACAATTAAGTAAGCAGTATAAGCAAACCAGTAAAAATTTTCTTTTATTAACATCATTGCTCTCATAGCTAATTAATTTTTTAAAGTTTATAGTATTAAAGTTACAATAGGCAGAAGCTGTATTCAATGAGCAACAAGTATAAGATGCTGTATAATCAGTGAAAGGTATTTATAGATAAGTTAAAGGCAGGAAGAATAATACTAAAAATGTTATAAAACCATACGTTTTGTAATCGGTTATCGGTGTTTCCAACTGATTACCGATTACCAGTTACTGATTACTGGTTTCGGATTAATGATTATAAAAAAATAACCATTCGAAGTATAAAAAGGAGTATTAAATTCTTTTATAGATTTTTCCCGGCAAACTTTTCAAAAGTCCGGAGAATTCGAGATTTAACAATGCGGCTGAAATCCTGCCATGCCCGAGTTCCGTTTTATAACAAATCACATCAATAGGCAGACTTTCATTTTCATTCAGGAGGTTCATTATGATTTTTTCATCATCTGTCAGTTCAACAAATAGCTTTTTCTGGATATTTCCTTTTTTGCTTTTCTTGTCTTCCCAGTTCATGAAATAAATTATATCGTTCGCAGATTCTACAAGTGCGGCTTTATTTGTTTTTATAAGGTAATGGCATCCCCGTGAATATTCATCGTTTATTTTTCCGGGAACAGCAAACACATCGCGGTTGTAACTATTGGCAATTTCTGCGGTAATTAACGAACCGCCCCTTTCTTTTGTTTCCATGACAAGCACTGCATCTGCCATGCCTGCTATAATCCGGTTTCGCTTGGGAAAGTTAGGAACATCTGGCTTTGTTTTACTTATGAATTCTGTCAATATGCCACCGTTCCTGATCATTTTTTCTGCAACGGGCTTATGTACCGACGGATAAATTGTATCAAGTCCATGACCAAGTACGGCAAGAGTTTTCAGGTTATTGTCAAGAGCCGCTTTGTGCGAACATATATCAATTCCATAAGCCAGCCCGCTTACAATAAACACATCAAGAGAACTCAATTCTTCGATAATCTTTTTGCAGATTTCCTTTCCGTATGATGTGGCATTGCGTGTGCCCACAATTGCAAGTGTTTTCGGAACATTCAGGTTGGCATTGCCTTTATAATAAAGCATTATGGGACTATCAGAACAGTTTTTCAGTCTTTCCGGATATTCCTTGTCAAGAAAAAATAAAGGGGAGATTTTGTATTTTTCAATAAACCCGACTTCTTCTTCGGCTCTCTTCAGTACATTTTGAGTGATTATGGATTTTGCAATAGCGTCTTTTATTCCGGGAATTTTAACAAGATGCGCTTTCTTTTCCCTGAAAACATTTTCAACACCTCCGCAATAAGCAATTAACTTTTTTGCAGTAATATCTCCCACTCCGGGAATTAATGTTATGCCTATTTTGTATATTAACAATATGTTATATATTTGAATTAATTTTTTAAAAAACTTAACCCTGCAAAATTATTTTTTATTTTAAAAGAAAAAAATAAATATTTTTGCTTTCGTAAAAAATTGATTTTATGACAGGTATTAATTTAAGTGAAGATTTTGTTTTTAAATTCATCAGGTTTTGCGTGGTGGGTTTTACAGGTGTTTTCGTTGACTTCGGAATTACTTTTTTGTGTAAGGAGATTATCAAAATCCAGAAATATATTTCCAATGCAACCGGTTTTACTATAGCTGCAACGAGCAATTACTTCCTTAACAGATGGTGGACATTTCACAGCGGAAATCCTGATATCGTTATTGAGTATTCCAAGTTTTTATTTATATCAATAATCGGACTCGGAATAAATACCCTTATTTTATGGATACTTGTGAGTAAATACAACCGTCACTTTTACCTTTCAAAACTATTTGCAATAGCAGTGATTACAATCTGGAATTTCTTCGCAAATGTTGCATACACATTTTGCTGAAAAGGAGTTTTCAGTTTTCAGATTACCGATAACCGTTTACTGATTACCTTTTTATTCCCCGGGATATCCTATGGCATGAGTAAAAGTTATGAACTGGTCTTCTTTCAGCTGTAACTCTTTTGTGAGCATTTCCCTGTCGAAAGAGCCTTTTATAACATTGCTGAGACCTGCAGAGGCACAATACAGATAAACATTTTCTGCAATTTCGCCGCTGTCAACTCCGTAATAAAGCATTTTCTTTGTTTCTTCCGCTTTTCCGTATTTCGAGCCCTCACCGATATAAATTAAATCAACCGGAGCGGTTTTATTGAATTCCTGAGTGCCTGTTTTTTCACGTATGTCTTTATTGAATAATTGTTTTAATGTATGTGTAGGTACATCATACAAATAAACACCCGATTTCAAAGCCACATAAATGGTGATGTAATATTTGGCATTTGCGCTTGGTGCGGTGCGCTTTCCGTTTGGACGGTTAATTCCGTCAGCTGCCCAAAGCAGATTTGATAATTCCTGCAGCGACAAATCCTTGCTGCTGAAAGAACGGCTGCTTGAACGTTTTTTTAGGGTTTCCATTAAAGGCTTTCCGCCTGTTGTGTCAGGTTTTGGGAGAACAATGTCCTGAGCATTTAAAATCTGTAGGTTTGCCATAATTGCAATTAGTGTTAGTTTGATTTTGTTTTTCATGAATATAATGTTTTGTGATTATAATGGATTTTACTTTTCTGAATATTGTATAAATTTAATCTGTGAATCTGTGGCTTTTTAAATTTTCTTCATAAAAACGGTATAGAATAAAAAAATCAATTTTCCGTAATTTTCATTTCATTTAACAGATTATTTGCGCCTGCAAATTTATCAATAATAAACAAAATATAACGGGCATCAACAACCACATTTCTGCATATTCTGGAATCATACATCACGTCGCTCATCGTGCCTTCCCAGCTGCGGTCGAAGTTCAAACCGATTAATCTTCCTTCGCCGTTAAGAACCGGACTCCCCGAATTACCTCCTGCAGTGTGATTCGAAGCAATGAAGCAAACAGGCATTATTCCGTTTACTCCGTATTTTCCGTAATCTTTGTTTTTATATAAAATCTTTAATTTTTCAGGAACGCTGAATCCTTTTTTTGATGTGTCTTCTTTTTCCATAACTCCGTCAAGTGTTGTGAAATAAAGATAATGCACGGCATCGTAGGGATAATAATCGTCAACCTTTCCGAAGTTGACACGCATTGTCAGATTTGCATCGGGATATAATTTTTTTTCGGGTTGCATTTCACAAAGTCCTCTGAAATATATTCTCTGCAAACTGTCTATTTTTACATTCAGCTCCTGCAAAGACGGTAAAATATTTTCATAATAATTGTCATTAAGTTTTGCCGACAAACTAAATAAGGGGTCATTGAGTACTTTTGATGCTTTTGAGTGGTTGTATTTATTTAAAAATTTTAAAACTTTCTCTTCTGAAGTTAAAAAGGAATTTTCAAAAACGTACTCGGTGTATGTTTTAAAGTTGCAGTTGAATTTTATATTGATGTCTTCAAGAACTTCGGGGCGAACTGATTTGTCGGGTCCTTCATAATATAATTTTATTAATGCTTCAAACATTTTTTTGTCGTATGATTTGTTGTAGTTTGCAAAAAACTTTTTAGCATCGGTTTTATATTGTTCCGTAATTTTATTTATTTCTTCTTTTGAAATACTTTTATCATAACTTTTAGTTATAAGATTGCTGAACCCACTTACATATTTGAAGATTTCTATTGCTGTTATTATTTCACTGTAATAATTATATGCCTGATTAAGCGGTGTAAGTTTTTTATAAGTTGTTTCAAATTCATTAAGTAAATTTCCATATGTCTTTTTTCTGTTTTTATTTTCATTTGCCCATTGAATAAATCTTTGTTCAAGCTGTTTTTTTGTACCGATAACATCATATTTTTTTATTCCATTATTTTCACCGAGCCATTTTTTCCATCCGTTTGCAACGCCTGCATATCTTGAAGCATATCTGAGATAAACCTTTTCGGAAGTTTTCATATATTCATCCATTATCGAAAGACGCAGTTCCCTGATTTTTGTTTTCGATGGGTCTTCATATTTTGAAAGCATTTCAATGCCGTAAGAAGTAAGATATTCCGATGTCCTTCCCGGATAACCAAGCACAATCGTGAAATCATCTTTTTTTATTCCTTTGGATGAAATTGTAATACTTTTTTTCGGTTTGTAGGGAACATTATTTGCTGAATATTCGGCAGGTTTATTTTCCGCATTTGCATATATTCTGAAAAAACAAAAATCACCGTTGTGACGCGGCCAAACCCAGTTGTCATCTTCGCCTCCGAATTTACCTATGGATTCAGGCGGAGCGCCGACAAGACGAATGTCTTTGAAAACTTCGCTTACAAAAAGATAATATTCATTTCCATAAGAAAACGGTTTTACTTTTGCTATGTAATGCGTGTTTTTTATTGCTTCAGTTTCAATTTTCTTTATCGCTTCATCAACTTTTTTTCCCCTTTGCGTTTCGTTCATATCTGATGTAACGCCTGCAAGGACTTGCTGAGTTACATTTTCAATTCTTATAAGAAAAGTTACTGTTAATCCCTTTGCCTGCAGTTCTTCGTTATGATTTGCCGCCCAGAAACCATCCTTCAGATAATTCTTTTCAACCGTGCTGTTTGCCTGAATCTGACTGTATCCGCAATGATGATTTGTAATTATCAGTCCTTCTTCCGAAACAACTGCCGCAGTGCATCCACCGCCGAACAACACAATCGCATCTTTCAAACTTGAATTGTTGATGCTGTAAATATCTTCAGCCGTTAATTTTAACCCCCTGCTTTGATAATCCGACATATTAAGTTGTTGCAATATTACCGGCAGCCACATTTCATCGTCGGCGAAAACGGATTTGAAAAATGAAATTGTTATTAAGAATATGAAGAAAATATTTTTCATTTCATGTTTTTTTATTTAGACTCTGTCAGGTTGAAAAAACTCTGACAGGTCTCGCTATAATTTTTTCAATCTTTCCGGATTCTCTGTGATAAATGCTTTCCATCCGGTATAAGATTTTTTCTTTTCGGGTGTTTGATTCTGGAAATAATGACAAACTGCTGCTGCAAGTGCATCGGTAGCATCGAGAAATTCGGGCATTTCTTTTATGCTCAGTAAATTTTTAAGCATGTACGCAACCTGTTCTTTTGTTGAGCTTCCTTTGCCTGTTATTGACTGTTTTATTTTTCTGGGTGAATATTCGAATGTGGGAACCGTGCGATATAAAGCTGCTGCAATTGCCACTCCCTGCGCCCTGCCGAGTTTAAGCATCGACTGAACATTTTTTCCGAAAAAAGGCGCTTCGATAGCAAGGTCATCGGGTTTGTATTCATCAATCAGACTTAATGTTCTTTCAAAAATTTTTTGAAGCTTTATGTGATGGTCGTCATATTTTTTTAGCTGAAGAACACCTAAAGAAAGCACTTCAACTTTTTTGCCGGCAATTTGAATAATGCCGTAACCCATTATGTTTGTTCCCGGGTCAATACCTAATATAATTCGGTCGGTTTTCAAGAATTTTATTAATTAGTCAATATATTTATATAAATTTAAAAATTGCCACAGATTATTCGCGTATTTTCTTTTTTTATAAAGTGCTCATGAGTTCGCTTTGCTCAGTTCTCAGATTATAAAATGTTTGTAGTTTGTGGTTTGTAGTTGTAAAAAGCATTGAATTCTATTTATAGCGTAACAACAAACAACAAACGACGAACATTCTCAAAAAATGTTTTTTGTAATACGTACAATAACTTTAATTAGTGAATCTGTGGCGTATTTATTTGAATTTATTAGATTTTCACGACTTTAATGACTAATCATTCTGCAAGTACAATCACTTTATTTTTCAATACTTCAACTGCTCCGCCGTTAATTTCAAAGAGTTGATTTTTCTTTTCGCTGTCAACGATTTTTATTTTTCCTTTTTTCAAAATGGAAATCAATGGAGCATGTTTGTTAAGTATTTCAAATGAACCGTCAATACCGGGAAGCTGGAGCAAACTCACTTCGCCTGAGAATAATTTTGTATCGGGAGAAATTATTTCTAAAAACATACATTCAGTCTAAAGTTTAAAGTTTAAAGTTTAAAGTTAATTTCTAACTTCAAATTTCAAACATCAAACAAATTTATTTTGCTTCTGCTATTAAGCGTTTTCCTTTTTCTATTGCTTCTTCAATTGTTCCCACCATGTGAAATGCATTTTCGGGATACTCATCAACTTCGCCGTTTATGATCATATTGAACCCTTTTATTGTATCTTCAATGGTTACAAATACGCCGGGCATTCCTGTAAATTGTGCTGCTACGTGGAAAGGCTGTGATAAAAACCTCTGTATTCTTCTTGCACGCTGAACAACAAGTTTATCTTCATCGGATAATTCATCCATACCGAGAATTGCAATGATATCCTGAAGTTCCTTATATCGCTGAAGAATTTCTTTTACTCTTTGAGCAGTATTATAATGTTCTTTTCCGACAACTTCAGGAGATAAAATTCTTGAAGTTGAATCAAGAGGGTCAACGGCAGGGTAAATTCCAAGTTCCGAAATTTTACGACT
>JAQUPB010000090.1 GCA_029004185.1 Bacteroidales bacterium
TACAACAGCTCCTGTTGATTTCACTGTTTTTACAATCTTTTCAGTTGACTTGTCAACCAGATTATGATCGTATGATTTTAACTTTATTCTTATTTTCTGACTCACGTTTTTATGGTTTAAAGTTTATAGTTTTCAGTTTAAAGTTTCTCTATATATTTATATTAATATTTTTCTATATTCTATTTTATTAACTTTAAGTACTTTTTTATATCAAAATAATTCCTTTTGTTTTCAAAATCACATCTTCTGCGATATCTCTCGGCACTTGTTCGTAATGTGAAAATTCCATAGTTGAAGAACCTCTTCCGGAAGTCATTGAACGCAATGTTGTAACATAGCCGAACATAGATGCCAAAGGAACTCTTGCTCTTACAATCTGAATTCCGCCTTTAGTATCGACGCCCTGTATGTTTGCTCTTCTTTTATTCAAATCGCTCATCACGTCTCCAACGTGTTCATCGGGAGTATAAACTTCAAGCCGCATAATCGGTTCCATCAGTATTCCTTTTGCTTTCTTGCAAGCTTCACGAAAAGCTATTTGTGCGCATATTTCAAATGCCAATGAATCGGAATCAACAGTATGAGTTGTTCCGTCAAGTAATTTTACTTTAAGGTTATACATCGGATAACCGGCCATTACTCCATTGTTCATGGCAGATTTAAAACCATCATTAACAGCTTTAACATATTCTTTGGTAAGAGCGCCGCCTTTTGTTAAATCAATAAACTGTAAACCTTTTACATCTTTATCTGCAGGAGAAACTTCAATTTCAATGTCTGCATAACGACCTCTGCCTCCGGTTTGTTTTTTATATGTTTCACGATGTTTTACGGTTTCTGATATTGCTTCTTTATATGCAACCTGCGGAGCTCCCTGATTACACTCAACATTGAATTCCCTTTTAAGGCGGTCAAGAATAATTTCAAGATGAAGTTCACCCATTCCGCTTATTATGAGTTGCCCTGTTTCATTATCAACTTTTACTTTAAAGGTAGGATCTTCTTCTGTTAGTTTACTTAATGAAGTTGATAATTTATCAACATCGAATTGTGTTTTGGGTTCGATAGCAACACCTATGACAGGTTCGGGAAATTCTATCTGTTCAAAAGCAATTGGAGCTTTATCACTTGCGAGGGTATCGCCTGTTCTTATTTCCTTAAATCCTACAACTGCGGCAATATCTCCTGCATCAACCTGTTCAAGCGGGTTCTGTTTATTGGCATGCATTTCCAATATTCTCGATATTCTTTCTCTTTTATTTGTATTAACATTAATAACAGTTGACCCCGCCTTAAGCGAACCTGAATAAACCCTGATAAAAGCAAGCCTGCCAACATAAGGATCGGTAGCTATTTTAAATGCAAGTGCGGCGAATTTATCATTAACATCGGGATTTCTTTTTTCTTCTTTATTTGTAAACGGGTTTATGCCGGTTACAGGAGGCACGTCCATAGGGCTTGGCAGAAAAGCTATGACTGCATCAATCAAATGTTGAATTCCTTTGTTCTTGAATGCAGCACCACAAAGAATAGGAACTATTTTCATTTCGATGGTTCCTTTTCTTATTGCTATTAATATTTCTTCTTCGGTAATCGACTGCGGATTGATTATAAATTTTTCCAGAATGTCTTCGTCTTCCTCAGCAATTTTTTCAAGTAGTTTATGGTTCCATTCCATTGCTGATTCTTTTAATTCATCGGGGATAGGTATTTCGTTGTATTTCATTCCCTGTGTGGAATCATCCCATTCGTATGCTTTATTTCTGATAATGTCAACAATTCCTTTGTATGCCTCTTCTTTTCCTATTGGTATTTGTATGGGAACAGGATTGGCTCCGAGTTTATCTTTAACTTCTTTAACCACGGAAAAGAAATCGGCGCCTGTTCTATCCATTTTATTAACAAAAGCTATTCGCGGCACTTTATATTTATTTGCCTGTCGCCAGACTGTTTCGGATTGAGGTTCAACTCCGCCTACTGCGCAAAAAATTGCAACCGCTCCATCGAGCACCCTGAGTGATCTTTCAACCTCAACAGTAAAATCAACATGTCCCGGGGTATCAATTAAATTTAATTTATATTGCTCATTATTGTATTTCCAGTAAAAAGTCGTTGCTGCAGATGTGATTGTAATCCCTCTTTCCTGTTCCTGTACCATCCAGTCCATTGTAGCAGTGCCTTCGTGCACTTCGCCCATTTTGTAATTTATGCCAGTGTAGTATAATATGCGTTCGGTAGTTGTGGTTTTCCCTGCATCTATGTGAGCCATTATGCCTATATTTCTCGTATATTTTAAATCTCGTTCCATCTCTACCGGCTCATCTTTTTTTTAAAATCTGAAATGTGAAAATGCTTTGTTTGCCTCTGCCATGCGGTGGGTATCTTCTTTCTTTTTAAATGAAGCTCCTTCTTCCTTGTATGCAGCCATTATTTCTGCGGCGAGCTTCTCGCCCATTGATTTCTCGCTTCTTTCACGTGCATAAGAAATCAACCACTTTATCGCCATTGATATTCTACGGTCAGGTCGTATTTCCTGCGGTATCTGAAAAGTGGCACCTCCGATTCTTCTGCTTCTAACCTCCACGGCAGGCGTAATGTTTGCCAATGCTTTTCTCCAGACTTCCAATCCGTTTTCACCAATTTTTGTCTCCACTATTTTTATCGCGTCGTAAAAAACTTTTGATGATAAATTCTTTTTTCCCCTTTGCATGAGGGTATTAATAAACCTTGTCACCAACACATCCTTGAACTTCGGATCCGGTAACAAAAATCTTTTTTTTGCTTTAATCTTTCTCATTTGTGTATTGTGTATTTAATTTTTCTCTTATTTTATTTTTTCTTTGGCCTCTTTGCTCCATACTTCGACCTTCTCTGTTTTCTGCCTTCAACACCCGAAGTATCAAGTGTTCCGCGTATTGTATGATAACGCACGCCCGGCAAATCTTTAACCCTGCCGCCTCTTATCATAACTATAGAGTGTTCCTGCAAATTATGTCCTTCACCGGGAATATAAGAGTTAACTTCTTTTCCATTGGTTAATCTGACTCTTGCAACTTTCCTCATTGCCGAATTCGGCTTTTTTGGGGTTGTTGTATATACTCGAACACATACACCCCTTCTCTGTGGGCATGAATCCAACGCCGGTGACTTGCTTTTGTCGGATTTATGCTTCCTTCCTTTTCTTACTAACTGTGAAATTGTTGGCATACTTATGTTTTAATTAATCTATATTTTTTTGGGACTGCAAATGTAGTACTTTCCTTTAACAAAACAAAAACTTTACCTTAGTTTTTTAACTTTTTTTATATAATTATATATATATATACTAAAAATACCAATGAAATCAGCTTTTCCCAAATATTGACAATTGCAAGAATTCTATTTTCTTTTTTTTTATTTTGAATTTCAAATTACAAACTGATTTTTATTTTTTATTTTTGAAAAAAATCAAAAAAAACATTTTAAAAAAATTATGAAAAAATTAAATCTTTTACTCGCAACATTTTTACTGATTAACTTTAGTGTTCATTCACAGTATTCAGTATTAAAAGCTTTAGCTAACGAATATTATGGAGCACATCCGTATAATACATTATCTATTTCGGGAGATTCCCTTTATGGAATGACACTCGAAGGTGGCGACAATGGTTACGGAACAATTTTCAAAGTAAATATTAACGGTTCGGGCTATACAAAGATTTTTGATTTCGACAGCATAAATAATGGGAGCTTTCCACATGGCTCGCTTATAATTTCAGGAAATATACTTTTCGGTGCTACAACTCACGGAGGAGCTGCCAGCGATGACTTCGGAACAATTTTCAAAATAAATAAAAGCGGTACGGGTTACACAAAATTGTTTGATTTCAGCGGAGCCAACGGGGAATATCCAATTTCGCTTGTTCTTTCAGGAAGTACACTTTATGGAATGGCTAACAGCGGCGGAACAAACGGTTATGGTGTGATATATAAAATAAATACTGATGGTTCCGGTTTTGCAAAAATCCTCGACTTCGACAGCATAAATAACGGTTCCTACCCTTGCGGTGATTTATTTTTATCGGGAACTATTTTATACGGTATGACTGCCGGCGGAGGGGATAATGATCTGGGAACTATTTTTAAAATAAATACTAATGGTTCTGGATTCTCAAAAATTCTGGATTTTGATGATGCCAACGGTGGAAATCCTTTCGGGACCCCTATAGTTTCAAACAATATTCTCTTCGGAATGACTATGTATGGTGGAGTTAACGATGAAGGTGTAATATTCAAAATAAATAACGACGGCTCATCTTATAAAAAACTATATGATTTTAATAATACCGTGTCCGGACAATATCCTGAGGGTGCCCTGGTTATTTCTGATAGCATTCTTTATGGAATGAATCCGTCTGGCGGTGCAAATGATTGTGGTGTGATTTTTAAAATTGATACAGGCGGAACAGTTTTTTCAAAATTACATGAATTTGACTGCACAAATGGCGGTGTATCATATGGCTCATTATTAATGTCGGGCAGTGATTTGTACGGGATGACTTTTTACGGAGGAACCGATGATATAGGAGTGATATTCAAATATGCAATTTCAACAGGTGTTAAAGAAATCTTACAAAACGCAGAAATGAAAATCACGCAGTCAGCTTCCGATGTTTTTATCGAGTCAAAGGAATTAATTAAAAACATAAATGTTTATGACATAAACGGGAAATTATGCTTCTACTCTGAACCTGATGAGAGTTCTACAAAAATAAGTTTAACCGGTTTTTCAAACGGAGTCTATGTTCTGAAAGTGCAGAGCTCAAATAACGTATTTCAGAAAAAAATCGAAGTGTTTTAATTAACTTTATTTTGATTGGTCTTCCGGTGCAA
Source organism: Bacteroidales bacterium (assembly GCA_029004185.1). Classification (GTDB taxonomy): domain Bacteria; phylum Bacteroidota; class Bacteroidia; order Bacteroidales; family JAHJDW01; genus JAQUPB01. The sequence goes on from JAQUPB010000090.1 coordinate 4,873, forward strand.
CATGCAAATCTTTTCTTTGTGTGTTACGGCAGATTATTTTTTTGTCAGATTATATGTAAGAACACTGCCATCCGGAGCAGCATAAACCCAAACCTGAGTGGTTTTTTTATTATCATCTACATTAAACACTTTCACTTTATCACCGTTGCTGGCATTTCCTGTAATTGCAACCGTTTCTTCTGTATTTGACCAGGTAAAACTTTCATTCTGGTTATATGAAGTACTTCCTATAGCATATGTATAATCATTTTTCCCGGTTTTATTACCAGAAAATGTTATTGTACCTGCATTGACTGCAGAGTATGAATTGCTTGAATTAGTCGCATCAACCATATCGACTTTGTCGACATTCCATGTGCCTTCTAATCTTTTTGCAAGTTTTTTTTCTTTACTGCAAAATAAAAATAAAGTAGCAAAACATAATACAAATAAACTTTTAACTGTTGTTTTCATTGTTGATATTTTTTCAAATATAATAATTTCTAATTATATATATATTAATTAACCACTACCTTTTTAATATATTCTTTATTATTTGCAATGACTTTAACAAAATAAACCCCTTCAGGGAAACCGTTGTAATTCCATACTGTGTTGCCATTTGTATTTTTACCTGAATAAATAATTCTTCCGAAAATATCATAAATAAATATTGACGCAGAAGATTTGTTATCCGAAAAATTTACAATAATTTTTTTGTTTATAAAATCATTATAAAAGGATACATTTTTTAAAATATTATTTTCCACCGCGTATGTTGCAGGACTATATTCATATGCGCCAACGTCAATAGAATCAATATTAATACGAGGCATGAAATTTTCCGGATGCAGATATTGTTTGTCGGGCTTTAAAGAAAATGTTCCGGCATATCCCGGATTTCTTCCCTTATTTATTGCAACAGATGTGCTTTTTAAATTGTAATCATATATTGCCAGACTATCTAACCCCACATTTGCAGAATTAGGAATAATAAGATTAGCGAGGGAATCAAGAGTAACCGGAGTACCCGATAACACTGTGTATGGCGAACCGGTAAAAATATTATTATAAAGTTTCAACAATTCGGTTGTGCCGGGAACACTTATAAATACACCGTTTGCTCCACGCTGGTTCACAAAAGAATTATTCACAACATACAGCTGATGCGGTGGATTATTAGTCAATCCTTCGGCGCCATAGCCCAGTATGTTTGAATTGTCCGTGTTCGGTCCCTGCTGAATAAGATTTCCGATAATGATTGCTAGTCCTCCATTTGGCAAATCTATTTCACGACTAGCTGTTCCTGTTGCTTCGTTCATTATCCTGTTATAAAGAATATAGTTTTTATGTGAACGGCTTTTCAGTTCATGACCTATTTTTGCATGATGAAAATAACAATATCTCACAGTCAGACTGTTTGTATGATTTATATATATGTTATGAGAATAACCGTCGCCATATCCATTGTATGAAAATTCGGAAAACTCAATTAAAACATCGCCTGCAGAACCACCCAGTATTCCGTTATCATTATCGTGAAAATAACAATTCCTTATAGTTAAACCACTTCCTTCGAGGCGTATTCCCGCCCAATTAAGATCAAGAGCCGGCACGTCATGACAATGGGAAAACTCAATATTTTCTACAATATTATTAGCTCCGCCAATCACCCATATTGCCTTTCGTCCATAGGCAGTGTTATTGGCATTAAGATGAGCAAAACCGCCAACTCCCTTAAGAAGAAGACTGTCGTCCGACCAATAGCAGACATCGGCTGTATATGTTCCCGCATCAATTTCAACGGTATCGCCTTTATTTACAAGACCGGAAACAGCGCTCGGAACTTTATATGTTTTTGATGCACCTACCTGCCATACAGTTGCATCTGAATTTGCAAAAAAACAAACCAGCAATGCCAGCAGTAAATATTTTATAATTTTCTTTTTCATATATATGTCTTTATTTTTTTCAAAAATAATAAAAATAATTTTACAAAAAATAAACCATAAACAGAAATTGATTTTCTTCGTTCCCTTCAGAGATAGGGGCAAACGAAGAAAATCAATTTCTTGCCACTTTTTATAATTTTCACCTTATCAGCGTCACGCTTCCATGAAAATCATATTCCTTGCTATCTTTTCCTTTTGCAGATATTATATAATAATAAGTTCCATCCGGAAATCCTTTTTTAGTCCATTGTTTTCCATCCCATGGTTTATTTATGTCGCTTGTTTCAAATAATAAAACTCCCCACCTGTTAAATATTTTCATATTAAAATATACGAATTCTCCTTCGTATTTTACTTTATAAACATCGTTTATTCCGTCACCATTAGGGGTAAATACATTAAATACTTCCAGTTTAGATGGTATGATTATTTCAACATAAAGATAATGAATCATCTCGCAACTGTCAGGAGAATAAACTATCACCTTGATTGTGTATTTTCCAACCTTGCTGTATTTATGAGTAGGATTTTGCAAATTACTGTGATAGCCATCGCCGAAATCCCAGTAATACAAGTTTCCATAATTTCCCATCCAGTCAAATTGAAAATTATATATTGTATCGCCGATATTTTTATCAACTGTTGCCGAACCACCGGGAACTTCAACTTTTACAACTATTGATTGCATAACACTGCACCCATTTTTGCTACCCGTAACCGTATATGTGGTGGTAGCAGTAGGCGCTACTATTTGTGTGCTATCTGAGCCTAAACTGTTATTCCAGATATATGAATTTGCTCCGCTCACGGTCAAAGTTGTTGAATGCCCTATACAAATATTAGTGTCTCCTATAATATTCATATTAATCGAACTTATAATTTTAATCGTATCTATGTGTTTGTTATGCATACAGGAATTATCTGTAACAGTAACGTAATATTTACCGGGACTCACCGTAATACTACTTGTGCTTGCACCATTACTCCATTGATATATATATGGTGGAATACCACTATTTACTGTAACAACTGCTGTACCACCACATGAATCTATTGCAGTAGTTACATTAAGTTGCTGAATTGAACAATACAACCCTTCCGTTGCTGTTACAAAACCATTTCCACATACATATAAAATATTTGTCATTCTGTCCAATTTAATATCATATACCGCATTGGGGATATTTGTGGTTATTGGTGTTTTAGCAATAAATGTTTTTAAAGTAGTATCAAAAGTAAAAACATGAACCTGATTAGTACCTCCAATATAAACATTATTACATTCATCAACATCAATTCCTTCATGTGTTCTATATTGACCTCCCGCATAACTCCCACTAGCAATTATTGAATTTAATAATGCACCATTAGTTTTATTCCATGCTATAAGTGTTTTTCCATCGTAACTGTACAGATAACTGCTGTTAAGTGCTAATGCATTTGCCCTGACTGTAGCACCTTCACTGCAATCACCAAACGCTGTAATTCCCATATTATAGCATTCATAGAAATCATAATTAGTATTAACATCAAAGGCAAGAGGCAGGGTATAATTTGTAGATATCAAGCTTTTCAAAAGATGATTATTGTTTATACATACCACAGAAGACATTAAGCTATAGAAATCACCATTAAAATCCATTTTTGCTGCAGCTATGTCATTGTCTTCGTCAAAGCAATCATTGAAATTGCTGACGATGCAACTTGTTAAATTAGTATCTGAAATTTTATAAATATTATTATCATTTTGTGTTCCTCCGCCAAATGCAATCAATTGCCCTGTACATCTATTATAAAACATCAACCATATTTCATTATTAGGTGGATTATTTTGAGAAGTTATTTGAAGTTTACCGTTGGAATTTATCTTCATTACTCTTGGACCTGACGAGTTTAAAGCTTCTCCCATAAAAATTGTACCTGAATGAGGAAGTATGCAAAATTTAGAATAACCATAATAATCAGCACTCCAATCTAATGGATTTGTAAAAGTCCAGATAATATTTCCACTTGCTGTGTATTTAGCAAGTTTGTAAGGAATTGATGTAGTTCCTCCTGCTATGTATACATTTCCATAATCATCAAAATCTATGTCAAAAGCATCATTGTTTGTTGTTAAACTTGTTGGTGTTTTTGTCCAAGGATCGATAACTACAGTTTCCGGCTTTCTGTTTTCAGTTTCCTGTTGGTCATTCAATTTAAAAGTTACTATATTTTCATTGAGTTCAAAAGATGAAACTAAAGATGTTCTGCTTTCTTTATAAAAACTTTTTGGAGCGTGGTCGGTAATTTCACCTGCGGGAGTATTAATTTTTATATTTCCCTTTTCATCTGTATAAATCTTTTCAATATCACCTGTGTAGTGCATCTTTACCGAATTAATATCTGCTCCAGGCTGAACTATTAGCGAGTATTTTATTCCTCCTTTTTCGGGAATCACATATTCAACATCTATACCTTTGTATAGATTTTTGTATAAAAGTTTTTTATAACCTTTTGCCTTAATTTTTTCACAGCCTTTTTCGCCAAAAGTATAATACCCTTCTGATTGCTCACTTACTTCAATCGTTGCATCATCATTACACCCTTCCCAATTCATACTGACATAATAAGTTTCTATATTTATTTTTTTTTCTTTTTCTCCTCCTTTGCTACCTTTTTGTTTCATTTTTTCTTCACTCATTTTTCCAATCTTTTCCAATTTAAAAGTCAACCCTTTTTGCGTGAAGTAAATATTATCGCTGTTGTTTATTGCATATTTTATTTTTTCGTTTGTTTTTGCCCAATTGTCAAATTGCCCCAGATTTTCTATAAAAACATCTGTTTGAAATGGATTTGTGGTTATCCATTTTTTTTGTTGCCGATTATTTATATTTAAACTGTTGTTTTGCGCAAAGGAAACACTACATGAAATAGTTAGGATTATTATCAGGCCATGTATAATATTTCTTATCATTATTTTTTTTCTAATGCTCACAAAGTTAATAAAATAAATCCTAAATTTTAATAAAAAATTCATGATGTATGTTTTTTTATAATTTAGCAAAAAAATGAAAGTGGAAGAAAAAGACATATTAATTCTTGGTTTGGGAAATGAAATTCTGATGGACGATGGCATAGGACCAAGACTTTGCGCGGAAGTTCAGAAAAGATTTTCCGAACCAAACATTAAATACGAAACAGCTGCAATAGGCGGCTTGGAACTCCTCGAATTAATTCAGGGTTATAATACCTTAATAATTATTGATGCAATAAAAACCAAAGACGGAAAACCGGGTGATGTTTATTATTTAACGCCATCATCATTTAAAGAGACCTCTAATATTTCAAATATTCACGACATTTCATTTCTTACTGCTTTAAAACTCGGTGAAAAACTTAAAATAAAAATTCCATCAAAAATTCATATAATTGCCATTGAAATTGTTGAAGACCTTATCTTTGGAACGTCCTTCACTCCTGCTATTCAAAAAAAATATAATTCAATTAAAACTGAAGTTATAAAATTGATTGGCAGCTTCCTTTCCTGAAATAAAAAAAATATTTAATTTATTTTTGAATATCAAAAAAAATAATTCTAATTTCGCTATTCTTTTAATAACAGTTGTTATTTATTTAACAAATAAAAATAAATCATTATGGAAGCCAAATTGAAATCAATAATTGAAAAGCACGGTAAAGATGCAGGACGACTAATGGATATTTTGCACGACGTTCAATGCGAATTCGGTCATATTCCTTGCGATGCAGTAAAAATAGTTTCTAAAATCCTTAATATTTCTAAAGTTGATGTCGAACAAACAATTTCTTTTTATCATTTCTTTTCAACCTCGCCTGTCGGTAAAAACACGATTTATTTAAACGATAGTGTTGTTGCAAACTTTATGGGCAGAGAAGAAATTGCTAAAGCATTTGAAAAAGAAGCTGGCTGCTCACTGGGGAATGTATCCAAAGACGGAATGTTCGGATTGTTCAATACTGCCTGTATCGGAATGAACGACCAGGAACCTGCCGCATTGGTTAACGGTATTGTATTTACCCAACTAACAGCTTCAAAAGTAAAAGATATAGTTGCAGGACTGAAAGCAGGAAAGAAAGCGAAAGAACTTGTAAAATCATTCGGTGATGGTGCCAATGCTTCTGAACTTGTAAAATCAATGGTCAATAATAATATAAAGAAAAAAGGACAGGTTATTTTCAGCGAATATGCAACAGGTTCTGCGCTTCAAAAGCTTATAAATAAAACTCCTGAAGATATAATAAATGAAATAAAAGCATCAAATATAAAAGGTCGCGGCGGTGCAGGATTTCCGACAGGCATGAAATGGGATTTTTGCAGAAAAGCTCAGGGAGCAGAAAAATATGTCATCTGCAATGCCGATGAAGGTGAACCGGGAACATTCAAAGACAGGGTTCTGTTAACCGAAATTCCGCAGAGAGTATTCGAAGGCATGGCGGTTGCAGGATATGCAATAGGTGCAAAACAAGGAATACTATATTTAAGAAATGAATATTTGTATCTTAATGCTCACCTCGAAAAAACTCTTGAAGATTTAAAAAAGAAAAATCTTTTGGGAAAAAATATTTTAGGAAAACAAGGATTTGATTTTGATGTTAGAATACAGCTTGGAGCAGGTGCTTACATTTGCGGTGAAGAAAGCGGATTAATCGAATCAGCTGAAGGCAAAAGAGGCGAACCACGAAACCGTCCTCCATTTCCGGCACAAAAAGGATATTTAAACAAACCTACCGTTGTAAACAATGTTGAAACTTTAGCATCGGTAATAAGAATAATCGAAAAAGGAAGCGAATGGTATAAATCAATCGGGACAAAGGATTCAAGCGGAACAAAAGTTTTGAGTATTTCGGGCGATTGCAAAAACCCGGGAGTTTATGAAATAGAATGGGGAATGACAATAAAAGAAATGCTTGACATGTGCGTAGCAGAAAATGTTCAGGCAGTTCAGGTTGCCGGTCCGTCGGGAAGATTAATAAATGAAAAGGAATTTTCAAGAAAAATTGCTAATGAAGATTTGGCAACGGGCGGCTCAATGATTGTTATAGGCAAACAAAGAAATATTTTAAAAGATGTTGTGAAAAATTTCACTGAATTTTTCATTGATGAATCCTGCGGTTCGTGTGTTCCATGCAGGGCTTTGAATCCGGTGTTGCTGCAAAAACTCGAAAAAGTAATTTCGGGAAAAGCAACTTCAAAAGACATTGATGAAATGACAAGACTCGGTAAAATGATGAAAGAACTCAACCGTTGCGGACTTGGGCAAACAGCCGCAAATCCAGTATTAACCTCAATTGAAAATTTCAGGAATAAATATGAAGAACTTATTAAAATAAAAGAAGAACAAAGCGTATACGAGTTTGATATGAATGGTGCTGTCAAGGAATCATGTGAAATGGTTGGCAGAAAAGCATAAGA
>JAQUPB010000091.1 GCA_029004185.1 Bacteroidales bacterium
CAAGTGTATGTATAAGGAGGAATTGCTCCTTCTCCGTTTGCAACCAATGTGGTGATGTTTCCATAGCAAATATATTTATCATTTGTGAAAATATGAGGTCTGAGATTAACAACAACAACTGCCTGTGCAGTTCCCGTGCAACCCGACATGTTTATTCCCGTAACGGTATATGTTGTTGTAACAAGCGGACTGACATATACAGTATCGGTAGTTGATGAATTACTCCACGTATATGAATCGCCTCCGCTCACAGTAATAGTTCCTGAAGTACCTTTGCAAATCTCATCACCTGTTGTGCTAAGAACTAAAGTAGGACTAATATAAACTACTGTCTGAGCCGTATTCGTACATCCATAAGTGTTATTTCCGGTTACGGTATAAGTGGTAGTAATACTTGGACTAACAGTTTGCGAAGTTCCCGTTCCCAACCCATCGCTCCACGAATAAGTATCGGCTCCATTTGCAGTAATTGTCATTGGCGTTGAATTGCATATTGTTCCTCCTCCGGTTATTTTGACATTTGTGGGAGGATAAACAATTACAGAAACCGAAGCAGTATTAGTACATCCATTTGCATCTGTTCCAGTTACCGTGTATGTTCCTGATTGTGCCGGATAAACAGTAATACAACTTGATGCATAACTTCCGGGGTTCCAAATATATGTTATACCTCCATTAGCACACAATACTGCATGTTCTCCACATACTGTTCCTCCACCTGATATCGTTATGTTTGGTAAAGGATTGACCGCAACAACAGACATACCTGATCCCGTGCATCCAAATGCATTTACCCCTGTTACCGTATAAGTTGTAGTTGTGGCTGGGCAAACTGTAAAAGAATTTCCGGTAAACCCGTTACTCCATGTATATGATATACCTCCTCCACTTGCAAAAACAGTTGCACATTGACCGTAGCAAATTGTAGAATTACTAGTAGCAATAGGTATATTAAAATTTACAGTTACCACACATGAAGCAGTACCTGTGCACCCATTTAAATCAGTGCCTGTAATAGTATAGCAAGTTGTCACAGATGGAGTGACTATTTGCGAACCACCTTGAACAGCATTATTCCAAGTATATACATTTGCTCCGCTTGCAGTAATCATACATGAAGAACCCTGGCAAACTGTACATCCTGTTGCTGTTAGAGTTGGGTTTGCATTAACCATTACAACACAGGAACCGGTATTTGTACATCCATTTGCATCGGTACCTGTTACAGAATAATTTGTGTTAGCAGTAGGTGTAACAGTTTTAGGATTGCCTGTGCCTAACCCATTATTCCAGGTATACGATGTGGCTCCACCGCCGGTTATCGTAGCAAAATACCCTAAACATATTGTCGCTCCCGTTGCTGTTACATTTGGGTTTGGATGAACTGATACTGTTGCTGATGCTGTTGCAGTAAGTCCTGTATTGTCCAACGCTGTTATAGTATAAACCGTAGTAGTAGTTGGACAAACTGTAATACTCGCCAGATTTTGTACCGTACTCCATGTATATGTGAATGGAGCTGTTCCTCCACTTACAGTTGCATTTAAAGTTGTGCAAGTTCCAAGACAAATTGTAGAGTTATTAACCGATACATTTAATTGGGCAAAAACGCTTGTAATTGCCAATGTTAACAAAGCTGAAAGAAAAATTAATTTTTTCATAAAAAGATATATTTAAGATTTTTGACTACGAACGGTGTTTTTTATTAGACAAAATAAATTGTATGATGGTTGCAAAAAGGTTAAAAAAAAATTAACCGCAAAGCGCGCAAAGTTCACGCAAAGTTCGCAAAGAAATTCGATACTCTTTGCGTTCTTGGCGATTTCTTGGCGATCTTTGCGGTAAGATTCTTTAAAGAATTTTTAATATTTCATGTGCAACTTCGGTTTTTGTTTTCAAACCGAATTTTACGATTTTGCCTTTTTTGCTGATGATGGTGATTTTGTTTGTATCGTAACGAAAAGCGGAGTTCCTGTCATTAGGGGAGTTTAAGATTATATAATCGAGGTTTTTAATTTTGAGTTTCTTTTTTGCATTACTGATTTCATTTTCGGTTTCGAGCGCAAAGCCAATAATAATCTGATTTTTCTTTTTTCTTTTTCCGAGTTCAGCCAGAATATCTTTTGTGGGAACTAATTTAATAATTAAATTTTTTCCTGTTTTTTTTATTTTTTGTTTTGATGTTTTAAGTGGCGTGAAATCAGCTACTGCCGCCGACATTACAATAATATCGCTTTGCGGGGCATATTTCAAACATGCATCATACATTTGTTTTGCCGATGTTACGTCGGTTCTTGAAATGCTTGTATTTTTTGTATTGAGACAAACCGGACCAGAAATTAATTTCACTTTTGCACCGGCGTTTGCAAATGCTTCGGCAATGGCAAATCCCATTTTTCCTGATGAATGATTTCCGATAAATCTTATTGGGTCAATTGCTTCGTGGGTTGGTCCTGCGGTTACAAGAACATTTTTACCTTTGAAAATCATTTTAAGATTTTTTTAATTGCTTCAACAATTTTTTCGGGTTCTTCCATTCTTCCTTCTCCTTGGGTTCCGCAGGCAAGTTCGCCTTTTGCTGGTTCAATAAAATAAATTCCATTTTCTTTCAGAAATTTTATGTTTTGTTTTACCGCAAAGTTTATAAGCATTTTTGTATTCATTGCAGGAGCAATGAATATTTTTTTACTGAAAGCAAGGAGTGAAGTTGAAAGAGCATCATCGGCAATTCCGTTTGCAAATTTCCCGATAATGTTTGCCGAGGCGGGAGCTACGACAAAAATATCAGCCCATTCGGAAAGTGCAACATGTTCGGTTGAATAATCATTTTGAGAATCGAAAACTTCAGTGTAAACTTTATTTTGTGAAAGTGTTTCGAGAGTGAGTTTTGTGATGAACTCCAAAGCATTTTTTGTTGTAACAACTTTTACTTCTGCTTTTTCTTTAATGAATAATCGTATAAGATAAGCTGCTTTGTATGCAGCAATACTGCCTGAAATACCGAGAATTATTTTTTTGTTTTTTAGCATGAAAAATTATATTGTCTAATTGTTAAATTGTTGAATTGTTAAACTCTTTTTTATAACAATTTAGCAATAAAACAATTTGGCAATTTTATATAAACAAAAGTTAAAAATTTAACTGTTCGCAGTTTTTAATCAATTAATTTGTTTCTTTTTCTTTTTCGTCGTTAGGATTTCTGTAATAAATTTTGCCGTCGATGAATTCGCGTATGGCGATTGAAGCAGGTTTTGGCAGATGTTCGTAAAATCTGGAAATTTCAATCTGTTCCCTGTTTTCAAAAATTTCTTCAAGATTGTCGGTGGTTGATGAAAATTCCTCGAGCTTTGAATTAAGTTCTTCTTTCACTTCCGAAGCAATCTGGTTTGCTCTTTTAGAAATTATCACAACAGTTTCGTAAATGTTTTCATTAAGTTTTCCGAAATCTTTGATGTTTCTGGTAATTGTGGTCAGGTCAGCTTTTACTTTTTTATAATCCATAAATTTATATATTATAATTTTTATTTTTTATTTCTTTAAGTATGTTTTGATAAATAATTTCAGCTTCTTTGATGTACATTCCCTGCGGATATTTGCTTGTATACTGCTTGTATGCGTCAACAGTCAATTTCAATCTTTCCTGTTTTCTTTGTTCAACGCTGTTTTTTGCATAAAAATAATTTGCTTTAAAAGTCAGGAATATTATTTCTTCCCTGAATTTTGTATCCGGAAAATTTTTAATTACATTGTCGAATGCCACAATTGACGCTTTATACTCTTCGGTTTTTAAATATAATTTTGCAATTTCAAAAGCTTTAAGTTCAAGTTTGTGCCGCAGTTCGTCAATAAGTTTATTGCATTCCTCAATTTTACCGCTCTTGGGATACTTGTTTACAAACAACTGAAGTTCATCAATTGCCTTATAGGTGTTTGTCTGGTCCAGACTGTAAATCGGAGAATCGAAATAATAGCAGTATGCCGACATAAACAAACATTCTTCGGTTTTGCTGCTTTTAGGAAATGACATTGCGAAATTTTTGAAATGATAGCTTGCCATAATGTAATCATGCTGACCATAATAGCAATAAGCGTAATAATAATAAACTTTTTCGGCTTTTTCTGTCCCGCGGAAGTATGTAAGCAAATCTTCAAGCAGTTGCTGGGCTTTGTAAAAATCTTCCTGTTTGTAATATTTTTCAGCAGCTTTAAATTTCTTTTCATTGTCGCTGCTCTTCAGCAGTCGGTTATATTTACTGCAGGAAGTTAAAAAAATTACAAAAGAAGAAATAAATAATATGTATCTGAATTTAGACATGCTTTTTGAAAAGTGTGCAAAGTTATAAAATTTATTTAATTTTACACTATAAATTATGGGTTTAACACAATATTTTCAGGATTATTGCTTTATATATTTTACATTGCTGCACTGTTTAATTGTCAAATTGTTGTTTTTATTTTTTAATATGCTTTTGATGATTGTTTTAACAATTTAACAATTAAGCAATTAAACAATTTTATTTCAGTAAAAGTCAAATTTGGAATGAAGCTTTTATTTAAGATTTTAATAGTTACACTTTTAAGTTTGATGTTTTTTTCATGCAGAAAGGAACCTGCTCTGCTTGATAAAACTTCATCTCTTTCATTTTCTTCCGATTCGGTGATGTTCGATACTGTATTTACTACTGTCGGTTCAACTACAAAGCAGTTGAAAGTATATAACAAAAGCAATAAAAGAATTTTAATATCTTTAATAAAACTTGGCAAAGGGCAGTCATCAAATTTCAGAATAAACATAAACGGAACGCCTGCAATTTCTCTTTCGGATATTGAAATTGCCGCAAAAGACAGCATGTATATTTTCGTGAAAGTTACGGTTGACCCCAATAACCAAAACTCTCCGCTGGTTATTTCCGATTCCATTATTTTTGAAACGAACGGAAAAATACAGGATGTGAACCTTATTGCCTGGGGACAGGATGCTTATTATCATACTCCGAACACTTTCATAGATGGATTTCCCGCATTTTCTGTAATCAGCTGCAATGCAATATGGACAAACGATAAACCGCATGTAATATACGGATGGGCAGTTGTTGACTCGGCATGCACTCTCACAATGCAGCCCGGAACAAGAGTTTATCTTCACGGCAGCGCAGTGCTTTGGGTATATAGGGACGGCACGTTGAAAATTAACGGCACAAATGATAATCCCGTGACTATTCAGGGCGACCGCCTGGAACAGAGTTATAAAGATGTTCCCGGACAATGGGGGAAAATATGGCTTTCGGCAGGAAGTAAAGACAATGAAATAAATTATGCAATTATTAAAAACGGTACGATAGGAATACAAATTGATACATTGGGAAATTCACCAAATCCTACTCTGAAACTCAACAATACCATAATAAAAAATATGTCAGTTGTTGGGATTTATGCACAGGGCACTTTGCTCGAAGCTGTGAATTCTGTCGTTGCCAACTGCGGTCAGTATGGTGTATTATTGAACATCGGCGGAAGTTATGATTTTAAGCACTGCACTTTTGCCAATTACTGGAATTACAGCACGCGCGGTACTCCAACGCTTCTGCTTAACAACTGGTATGAAGATATTAATCATAATATTCAGGTACGACCTCTTACAAAAGCATATTTCGGGAATTGCATAATTTATGGAAATAATGAAAATGAAATTACTTTCGACCATAAATACGGAGGCACTTTCAGTTATTATTTCGACCATTGCATCTTCAAAACTTTTGATACCCTCAACGTTTCTTCACCGACATATTACGAGAATGTTTATAAAAACTCTGACCCGCAATTCAACGATTATGCAAAGAACGATTATTCGCTTAAAAAAGGTTCTCCTGCAATTGACAACGGGAAAGACCTCCTGATAACAAAAGATATTATTGATAAGGTTCGAAGTATTCCTCCGGATATTGGAGCGTATGAATATTAAATAAGTATTCAGTAATCAGTAGACAGTAGTCAGTAGAAAAAAACAAATTATTTTTTCTAGCAGCTCATAGCTCGAAACTCGTCGTTTTTTTAAAATTCAAAAATATTTATTACTTTTAACTTCTCATGAATTACATTGAGTTTAAATTGTAAATCTATTTGCCAATAAAGCAGGTTGTGAAAATTTTATTTTTTTACTATTAACAATTAACGATTAACAATTAACTTTTCATGGGCTACATCGAACTGAAATGCACACCGAAAAATAAAAATTACCCTAAAGATATAATTATTGCCCGCCTTAGTGAAATGGGTTTTGAGAGTTTTGTTGAAAATGATTGCGAAGTTCTGGCGTATATTCCGGAAGATAATTTCAGGAAAAATTCATTGAAAAATATTTCCAAAAAAATCCCTGAAGTTTCTTTCATAAAAAAAAATATAAAAAATAAAAACTGGAATGCCGAGTGGGAAAGTAATTACAGTCCTGTTATTGTTTCCGGAAAGTGCATTGTAAAAGCGCCTTTTCATAAAATTAAAAAGAAATATAAATACGAAATCATCATTCAGCCGAAAATGTCATTCGGAACCGGACACCACGAAACAACAAAGCTGATGATAGGGCAAATGCTGAAACTGAATTTTAAAGATAAAAATGTTCTCGATATGGGATGTGGCACGGGCGTGCTTGCAATTTATGCCTCCATGGCAGGTGCAAAAAAGATTATGGCAATAGATAATAATGAATGGGCTTACAAAAACTCACTTGAAAATGTTAAAAACAATAATGCTTCCGGCGTAAAAGTCATTTTCGGAAATGCACGGAACATGAGAAATAAAAAGTTTGATATTATTTTAGCAAATATTAACAGAAATATTTTATTAAAAGATTTTGAAAATTATGTAAATTCGCTATCAATTAACGGCATTATTTTGATGAGCGGTTTTTTTACGGACGATATTTGTGTGTTGAAAGAGAAAGCAACAAATTTAAAACTTAAATTAGTTGATAAATCTGAAAAAAACCGGTGGGCTGTTTTAAAGTATATTAAAAAAGGCATAAGGCACAAGGCAAAAACGCTGAACACCGAACCCAAAACATATAACAAAATTTAAACAGATGAGAAACCTGAAATATATTTTTATTTTTTTGTCAATAATTGCTTTTTCCTTCCGTTTGCAGAGCCAAACAATAAAAAAATTTACTGAAGACCCTCAGAAATTCATTATTGAGTTGAGAGAATTTATGGAGAAAGAAGATAAGCAGCTTACAAAAGAATTAATGGAAAAGTTTGAACCAATATGGATTTCAAGTAAATTTTCTCCTGAGAGAAAAAATAAAGTTTATTCCGTTGCCAACTATATGCTCAGGAAGAAAATGAAAGCTTTTCCTCATTTCAATAATTTTCTGACGGCGCTTATGAATTTCGTTAATTCGGATCACGGAGAAAGCAGCTTTAATGCGTGGGTTTCAAGTCTGGAAAAACTCATGCAGCGTTCCACGAGTACGAAATTCCTTTTTTATATTCAAATGACCAATACCTTGCTCACGGAAAATGCTATTTATAAATCGAACTTTACAAAGTGGGTTGTTTCAAAAAGCAACTATACTTTTGAATTTGATACCATACCCAAATTGGTTTTTCCTTCAATGATAGATCTCAAATGTGTTTCAAAAGATGACAGTACTGCGATTTACAATACAACAGGAATATATTATCCGACTGAAAATTTGTGGAAAGGTAAAGGAGGAAAAATATACTGGGACAGGTCGGGATTCAGCAAAGACTCGGTATATGCGGAACTCAAAAATTATAAGATAGGAATGCAGTCAATTAAATACGATGCCGATTCCGTTAATTTTTATATGAAAATGTTTTTTAATCAACCTTTATTCGGGCAGGTTACTGATAAAGTTCAGTTCGATGTTACGTCCGATAAATCATACTATCCATCATTCACTTCATATAATAAACGGCTCCAGATACCAGGTATTTTCCCGGGAATAGATTACGATGGCGGTTTTTCTTTACACGGTGCAAAAATTATGGGTGCCGGAACAAAGGAACAAAAAGCAACTCTGACTTTTTATAAGAATAATGAAAAATTTATTGTAACCCGTTCACTTAGTTACATGATTACAAAAAATATGATTTCGGGTGAAAAAGTTTCCGTGACAATCCGTCTTGAGCAGGATTCTTTATTTCATCCTGCCATACAACTGAAATACATGAAAGATAAAAATGAATTGTCGCTTATGAGATTGGGTGAAGGCATAGTTCAAACGCCTTTTTATGATTCATACCACAAACTTGATATGAATGTTGAAGCGGTAACATGGAAAATGAATGAACAGAAAATTAATCTTACAATGGTTCAAACTGTGGGCAGCGACAGGGATGCAACATTCCAATCGGAGGATTATTACACAGAAAGGATATATGTGAAAAATCAGGGCGCTGCCGATACTCATCCGTTTCAGCTGATTAAAAATTATGCAGAAATAATCAAGTTAAAAGAAATTCCGGTTGCCAAACTTGCCAATTATATGACACTGCAAAATGAAGATGTGAGGGCAATGATTATTAACATGGCTTGTCAGGGTTTCCTTGAGTATGACCCATTGACAGATAAATTTATTATTAAGAAGAAATTAAGTCATTATCTGAAATCTCACCTCGGAAAAGAAGATTATGATATTATACAGTTCCAATCAATTGTTACACGCGGAGAAAATGCAAGCATTGACCTTACAAATTTTGACCTGAAAGTAAACGGAATATACAGCATTCTGCTCAGCGATTCACACAATGTTGTTATTAAGCCCTATGAACAAAAAATAACAATCAAAAAAAACCGCGACTTCGACTTTATGGGAAGAATACAAGCCGGTTTGTTTGAGTTCTACGGAAAGGATTTTAACTTTTTATATGATGATTTTAAAATAAACCTTAATAATGTGGATTCATTTTCTTTCAAGGTTCCCACAGGTGAAAAAAATGAAAATGGTCAACCGAAATATGAACGAGTGAGAACTATGGTGGAAAATGTAAATGGTGAACTTCTACTCGATGATCCTAAAAATAAATCGGGGTTTAAAGCATTAAAAAAATATCCGATTTTCAACAGCAAGAAAGATTCATATGCTTATTACGATAAAAAAACAATCTTCGGAGGAGTATATAACCGCGAAAACTTTTTCTTCCAGTTAGAACCATTTTCGTTCGACAGCTTAGACATTTTCAGAACAGAAGGAGTAAAATTCGGAGGAACTTTTGCTTCGGCGGGCATCTTTCCCGATTTTGACGACAGCTTAATTGTACGTTCAGATTATTCTCTCGGTTTTGCACGCGTGACACCAAAAGAAGGATTTCCTGTTTATGAAGGGAAAGGAAATTATTTTAACAAAATCGATTTAAGCAACAAAGGACTGCACGGAGACGGTGTATTGAAATATATAACTTCCACTTCAAAGTCAAACGATTTTATTTTCTTCCCCGATTCCGCAAATGCCCTGCTTGATTCTTTTGATGTGAAAGAACAATTAGGCAAAGTTGAGTTTCCTCAGGTTAAAGGTGAAGATGTTCTTATGCACTGGATGCCGTATGAAGACATTATGCAGATTTATAAAAAACGAAAACCACTTGAGTTTTATGCCGGACAAGCTAAAATGCACGGAAGAATTGACCTCACACCATTGGGACTTTCGGGCGACGGCACAATGGAATTTTCCAATGCGGAAATCAAGTCAAGAAATTTCAAATACCAACAAATTACATTTGATGCCGACTCCTCCGATTTTCAGATGAAATCATACGGACAAAACGACCTTTCTTTTGTTACCATAAATTATAAGGCACATATTGATTTAAAGGAAAGAAAAGGAGAGTTTGAATCAAACAGTGAAACTGCTTCAAAGGTTGAGTTTCCGGTGAATCAATATATAAGCTTTATGGATGAGTTTACATGGTATATGGAAAAAGAAGAAATTGAACTGACATCAAAAGAAAAACAAACTTCTGCAGTTAAAGATACAAGTAAAACACCCAATGAATATGCAGATATTAATTTGTCGGGTTCGAGATTTATTTCTGTTCATCCTGCGCAGGATTCATTATCTTTCTATTCTCCTAAAGCAAAATATAACCTGAGGGAAAATACAATTTTTGCCCAGGATGTTAAATTCATAAAAGTCGCTGATGCTGCCATAGTTCCCGACAGCGGAAAGGTTACGATTTTAAAAAGAGCGGAAATGAAAACGCTTGTAAAAGCTAAAATTGTCGCGAATACAACAACGCAATATCACAATTTCTATGATGCCTCGGTGAATGTGCTGGCACGTAATAATTACACGGCTCAGGCAAATTATGATTATATAGATGAAACAAATAAAAAACAGGTTCTCTATTTTGATAAGATTACCGTTGATTCAACTTATCAGACATATGGCATTGGTGATATAAGCGATAAGGCTCAGTTTACCTTAAGTCCTTACTTTGATTATTTCGGAAGCGTAAGGCTAACCGCCAACAATCAATATCTTAAATTTACGGGTAACTGCATGATTAAACATAGTTGCAATCTTCTTGCAAAAAGCTGGCTGCATTTTTCTGCCGATATAAATCCTAACGAAATATACATTCCAATACCCGAACAACCATATAATGATAAAGTAGAAAAAATATATACCGGTTTTCTGCATGCAACCGATTCTGCCATATATTCAGCATTCATCTCAAAAAAAATCAGGGAGAGCGATGAGGAATTAATTCTTTCAAAAGGATATTTGTATTTTGATAAAAACCTGAAAGAATATCATATTGCCGAAATGGAAAGAATAAAGGAAAATAAACTGACCGGAAATTTCCTCAGCTTAAACAGTTATTGCGATGTTTATACTGAAGGAAAAATAAACTTCAGCCTTTCGCTGGGACAGGTAAGCATGCTTGCATACGGCAATGGCATTAATAAAACAAAAAGCAATGCAGTAAAATTCGATCTGGTTACAAGCATTGATTTCTTTTTCTCGGAAAGATGCACGAAAATTATGGAAGATGCTTTTTCATCCGACCCTAATGCCCAACCCATAAACATAAACCGCGAAACTTATAATAAGGCACTTGTTAACATTCTGGGACAAACAGAAGCCGACAGGCTTATAAGTGAAATAAGCTTATATGGTAATTTTAAAAAATTACCTTCCGAACTTGAACATACATTTTTTCTTCCCGATGTGAAATTAAAATGGAATCCTTTAACTTCTTCTTATGTGTCGGAAGGAAAAATAGGAATCGGAAATATAAACAGAACACAGATAAATAAATTGTTCGTTGGCTATATTGAATTGTACAAAAGAAGAACCGGAGACCAGCTCACAATTTATCTTGAAGACGGAAATAAAAACTGGTTTTATTTTGATTATAAACGCGGAACTATGCAGGTGGTTTCTTCATCCCTGGAATTTAATAACATAATTAAAGAAATGAAACCCGACGACCGCCAGAAAAAAGCCGAAAAGGGCGAAAAAGAACCTTATGCTTATATGCTGACAACAGAAGAAAGAAAAAAGAAATTTCTTAAAAAAATTGGAATTGAAAAATAAGTGGTGAAATTGAGAAGAAGTGAATCTGTGGCATTTTTTAAACATTGTTTTATTGTTAAATTGTTAAATTGCTGATTTTTCATACTTCGTACTTCATACATCATATATCGGATTTCAGTAAATCTGAAATAGTGAATCTAAATTCGTAAATTAATCTGTGAATCTGTGGCAATTTTATTTTTTATTACATTTGCCTTTAAGTTTATTTAAAAAAAACAAAATCGTGCGAATAGAAGAAATCATCTCGGAAAATGCTGCTGCAATAATTAAAAAGCTTTATAATAAAGATATTGATATTACCCTGGATTTAATTCAAAAAACAAAAAAAGAATTCGAAGGCGATTTAACTCTTGTTGTTTTTACGTTTGCAAAAATCATTGGTGGCAGTCCAGAAAAAATAGCCAAAGAAATAGGAACGGAACTCAAAAATAACCTGAATGAAATTTCGGATTTTAATGTAATCAAGGGATTTCTGAATTTGAAAATTACAGATAGTTATTGGCTGGAATATTTTGAAAATAATAATAAAGAAAAGAATTATGGTTTTTCGAAAACAAAAAAAGAAGAAACCATAATGGTTGAATATTGTTCGCCAAACACCAATAAACCTCTTCACCTTGGTCATATACGTAATTGCCTCCTCGGACATTCCCTTTCG
>JAQUPB010000092.1 GCA_029004185.1 Bacteroidales bacterium
GGAAGAAGCAACATCGGACAATAATGAAATTGCAGATAATTTGATGAAATTAATTATTGATATTCGTCAGGATGCCAAGTCAAATAAAGATTTTGCAACATCAGATAAAATAAGAGATGAACTTGCTAAATTAAATATCTCAATAAAAGATACGAAAGATGGTGCGGATTGGAAGATTGATAAATTATAGAATTTTAACATTAAAAACAACAGAAAGGCAAATTCAGGTTGTGCGAAGTTTGGTGTGGAGGCAGGAGTGAAAGGTAAGTTCGCACGAGATAAAAGTTTGTATGTTTAATTTTAATAGTTCGAAGTTGCAAATTTCGCACAACGGATAGTGGAGGTGGCATGCGAGTTGGCAAACCCCTTGCAATACAAGACAGTATTGATTTTGCGAAAAGGAATTATATTTTTTATGATTCCTTTTTTCTTAATTCATATGTAAAGCATAATGTAGCAAAATAATGTTTTAAATTCAAGAATGTAATTATGTTACTACCACTATAAACTCTCATTTCAATACTAAAGTTTCTTTCTTTGTATGGAATAATAACACCTAATGCTATATCTAAACCAGAAGTTGTGTTAATTGGTGTTTTAATATCGTTATTTTTTATAAACTTATCAAAGTTTGTAGATATAGGAATCGGATAAGATGAGCCCTGAGCAAAAGTAACGGTCACACCAGTTTGTTCAATTTGACCTTTGATGATATTGAAAATAGGAATATTTAAATACGGTCCTATTCCTGTATATAATTTAATTTTATTGCCAATTTTAAATTTTGGCATTAAAGAAGCTTGGATAGAAGAAACACATAATGAATAGTTTGCATAATTATCTTCGTATTGTCCCCAATGGGTAGGAGAATCGCGATAAACATATTTTATATCATGATATATTAAATTATAATATATCTCTGGTTGAATTGAAAAATGCTTTGATAATAAAAGTGAAATATAGCACCCTGCTGATATTCCTAATTTATATTTATTTTCATAAGTTATTGTATAATATGGTGAATAAATATATTTTCTGCTGCTATTGATAAATTTCGAGAAAGATGTTCCTGCACTAAATCCAATAATTGCTTTTTTTTTATCTTTTTCCTTTTCTATCATTTGTTGACCAAATAGAAAACCATTAAATAATATGGCAAATGAAAGTATTTGAATAAATATTTTCATAATTTAAGCAGTTTAACGGCAGTTTGTCTGAAAGCTCAAAATTAAGAAAAACAATAACATTAAAAATTTTCAGTTGTTTGTAGCATACAAAATAAAAGCGGTTGAGTGTGTCTGTGGTTATGCGAAGATTGTATCTTCGCACATAATAAAAGTTGGTTTTTAATTAACAAAAACAAACGGTTCAAATCACAATAAGATTTTAAATTAATTTCAATCATTGAAATAATATATTTTTTGTATATTTGCGTATAGAAAATTAAATTCTTTTATAACAAAATAAATTATGTTTTTAGATAAATATAAAGATGATATTAATAAACTTTGTTTTGAAAACAAGGTTAAGTATTTGTATGTATTTGGTTCTGTCCTGACAGACAATTTTAACGATAACAGCGATATTGATTTGGTTGTTGATATTAAGTCAAAAGATCCGTTAGATTATGCCAATAATTATTTCAATCTAAAATTTTCATTACAGGATTTGTTGAAAAGGCATATAGATTTGCTTGAAAACAAAGCAATCAAAAATCCATACATCAGAGAAAACATAGACCGTTCAAAAACGTTACTTTATGGAGCATGATATTAAGGCATGTTTAAAAGACATTGAATTATCAATAGAAGAAATATATAGATTCTTACCGGGTAAGCGTAATTTCTTTGTTTTTCAAAAAGATTTAAAAACCCGTAAAGCAGTTGAGAGAAACATTGAAATTATTGGAGAAGCAATGGACAGGATTTTAAAGATAAATCCAGAAATAAAAATTACAGATTCCCGAAAAATTGTAGATACAAGAAATCGTATTGTTCATGGATATGATAATGTTTCAGCAGATGTTCTATGGTTGATTGTTACGAAATATCTTCCAATTTTAGAAGTAGAAGTTAAAGAATTATTAAAAAACTAATCCCCGCTGACGCTCGTTTGTAACGAGTGCCATAAACAAAATCGTAAATCTAAAATTGCTTCAATGAAAAACATTTTTAAAATAATTGTAACGCTGATAATTCTTTTGTATTTAACCTCTTGCAACTGCAATAAAGAGAACCCCCAAACGAATAATGGAGATACAACTCAAACAAAAAAAATAATAATAACAGCCGATTTCAATGCAGATTCCGCTTATCTATTCATAAAAAAACAAGTTGATTTCGGGCCTAGAGTTTGCAATTCAAAAGCACATGATAAATGCGAAAAATATATAACAGATAAATTAAAAGAATTCTCTTCCGATGTTATTATTCAAAAAGCAAATGTCACAGCATTTGACGGAAAAATTTTAAATTGCAGAAATATCATTGCTTCATTTAATCCCGGTTCATATAACAGAATTGCTCTTTTTACTCACTGGGATTCACGTCCGTTTGCAGATCAGGATACAATTAACAAAGACAAACCAATTGACGGAGCTAATGATGGAGCAAGCGGTGTGGCAATTCTGATTGAAATTGCAAGACAGTTGAAAATAAAACAACCAAATATAGGAGTTGATATAATTTTGCTTGATGCTGAAGATTACGGGCAACCCGAATACAGCATGCTCCCTAAAAAGGAAAATTCATATTGTCTGGGTTCACAATATTGGGCTAAAAATTTGCATAAAGAAAAATATTCTGCAAACTTCGGAATACTTCTCGATATGGTTGGTGCGAAAGATGCGACATTCAGAATGGAAGGTTTATCGATGTACTTTGCCAAATCCACAGTTAATAAAGTATGGGATATTGCAAATAACATAGGCTATTCGGGTTATTTCTTGTATGAAGGAACCGGTGAAATTACCGACGATCATTATTATATAAACACAATTGCAAAAATTCCATGCATTGATATTATTCAGATTGATGCCGAAGGAAGATTCGGAGATTACTGGCACACCCACGATGACAACATGAAAATTATTGATAAAAATACTCTTAAAGCAGTTGGGCAAACATTGATTGAAGTGATTTACCGCGAAGGAGAAGAAATTTAATTTAAAATATATCAACATGCTAAGTTTTAACAAAAAAATCCTATTCTTTCTTTTAATACTCTTTTGTGCAAACTTTTCCTCAGCCCAGAAAAATATTTCAACTCGGAGTTCTTATTATTCAAGTCCGAATTTTTTCCTATCTGCGTGTTTTTACAACCTCCATATGATATACATGCCTATAAGGACATGGGCATAAATATATATATG
The DNA here is from genome assembly GCA_029004185.1 of Bacteroidales bacterium. Lineage (GTDB taxonomy): Bacteria > Bacteroidota > Bacteroidia > Bacteroidales > JAHJDW01 > JAQUPB01. The sequence continues at coordinate 3,371 of JAQUPB010000092.1, forward strand.
GGACTTAGCTGGGGCGATCTTGATGAAAGCCAGCTTTCCACGCTTCGTCAATACGGTATGTATTTATTTCCTTCGATAGGTGATACTTTTGCATTAAGCCATATAAGCGATACAATTATATGCGGATGGCTGCTTACCGATGAACCCGATAATGCACAATGGAACGAAAAGACACAAACTTACGATTCATGCATAAATCCAAAAATTATAATTCATCAGTACGATTCGATTAAACTTACCGATTCTACACACCCCATTTATTTTGGCCTTGGGCAAGGCGTTTCGCTAACTACTTATATTGGCCGCGGACCTTGCTGGAATTGGATAGCTTCATACCCGGTTTATGAAAACGGCTATATTAAAGGTTGCGACATAACCGGATATGATATATATCCTGTTAATAACACGGATACAACGACAAGCGGCAAACTTTGGTATGTTGCAAAAGGCATTGACAGCCTTCAGGTGTGGTCGTCAATAACGGCTTCGCCGAGAGTGCCGTCAAAACCTGCATGGATGACAATAGAAGCAACAAAAATAAGCACTTCTTCTGCCGCAGGCCCAACTCCTGCACAAGCAAAATCGGAAGTGTGGATGGCTATCATACATGGAGCAAAAGGAATAATTTATTTTCCGCATTCGTGGATACCTTCTTATGATGCGGATGCACTGCTAAATGATGCAGCCATGGTTAATACATTAACTTCGGTAGACAGCATGATAAATGCCCTTGCTCCTGTGTTGAATAGCAGCAACACTGGTTATGCCACCAATACCAATGCAAATACCCCCGGTGTAACAAGCAGCAATGGAGCAGTACCTATTAACTATATGACTAAAATCTACAATGGTTCAACATATATATTTGCAGTAGCGATGCGCACAGGAACAACTAATGCAACTTTTACGGTAACGTCAGGAACTACGGTAACTGTACTTGGCGAAAACAGAACTATTAATATTTCGGGAGGGGAATTCACTGATAATTTTGCGGCAGACTATCAGGTGCATTTATATAAAATAAATACTGCATCAAGTTTAAATGAAGAAGGGAAAATACCTTCTGCACGTGTTTTTCCAAATCCCTCAGTGCAATCATTAACTGTTGAATTGGATCCTTCGGTTGAATGCCAATGTAGCTTCATTCTTTATGACCAGTTAGGGAGGGTTGTTTATGAAAAACCCAAATTCACAGAAAGAAAATTAATCATAAACAAGGAAGAATTGAACAATGGAATGTTTTTTTATTTCATCAGAGACAATAAAAATAAAATAATTGCAAGAGACAAGTTGATTATTGAGTAATAGAAAATTTTATTGTCGCAAAAAAATAATTTTTTGTTTTTTTCATTTTATTTCTAAATTTGAAAAATCAATAAACGTAGATGTATCATAAAATCATTGCAATTAATTATAAATTTAAAATAAAGGAGATTAAACTATGAAACGTTTTTTATGCCGAAAAGAAGAATTCTTGTCAAAAAGCTTTTATAACATTAAAGCTGATTTGAAAGAACAACCGAAACCGTTTTTACATCCCGGAACAAAACAACCAATTACTCCTGATGATCTGGCGCCTCTTTTCCCAATGGGTTTTATTATGGATGGTGGAATACCTGATAGATACATTCCCATACCAGAAGAAGTAAGAGAGAAAATGGCTCTTTACCGTCCTACTTCATTAATTTATGCAAGCGGACTGAAAAAATATCTGGATACTCCTGCTGATATTTTTTATAAATATGAAGGAACAAACCCGATGGGTAGTCATAAAATCAACACCGCGCTCATGCAGGCATATCATGCAGCTAAAGAAGGCGTGAGGGGATTGTGTACTGAAACAGGTGCCGGACAATGGGGTTCTGCTTTATCGTATGCGGGACAAATGTTCGGATTAGATATTGAAGTTTTCATGGTTCGAACAAGTTTCAGAAGTAAACCCGGCAGAAAAATTGTTATGGAAATGAATGGAGCAAGAGTTCATGAAAGTCCGAGCAACCTTACCGATTCCGGAAAAAAATATTACAGTGAAGATCCCAACCATCCCGGAAGTTTGGGTATTGCAATTTCTGAAGCAGTTGAAACTGCAGTTAAAGGCAAAGGAATTAAATATTCACTCGGCTCGGTGCTTGATGGAGTTTTATTGCATCAGACTGTAATAGGACAGGAAGCGCTTTTACAACTTAACGATGCAGGAGCATATCCCGATGTTGTTATTGGTGCAGTTGGAGGAGGTTCTAATTTTGCAGGAATTTCATTCCCGTTTTTAAAAGATGTATTAACCGGAGGAAAGAAAACAAGATTCATTGCAGTTGAACCCGAAGCTTGCCCTTCAATGACAAAAGGCGAACTTAAATATGATTTCGGTGATTCTATCGGTTCCACACCTTTAATTTACATGCATACTTTAGGAAAAGATTTTATACCTGCACCTATTCATGCAGGAGGATTGCGGTATCACGGAATGGCGCCACTGGTAAGTCATTTGGCAAACTTAGGTTTTATCAATGCAGTTGCTGTTAATGAAACAAAAGTTTTCGATGCAGCAAAAACATTCGTAAAAACAGAAGGTCTCATACCTGCTCCCGAATCTTCACATGCCATTGCGATAGTAATTGAGGAAGCATTAAAGGCAAAAAAAGAAAATAAGAAAATTAATATCCTCTTTAACTGTTCCGGGCATGGAATGTTTGATATGGCGGCATTTGATAAACACATAAAATAAAAGTTTAAGAGGCTGTTTCAAAAGTTTTTTTATAACCGCTAAGACGCAAAGGCGCAGAGATAAAGTATTTATACCTTTGCGTCTTTGCGACTCTGCGGTAAAATAATAATTTTCATCTTTTGAGACAACCTCTTTTTTATTTTTGTACAATGACAAAAAGAAAAATCAATTTTCCGAAAAGCATAAAGAAAATCCTGAAAATCTTAAAATATGCAGTATTTGTATTTTTTATTGTCAGCATTTTAAGTGTTGTTCTTTTCCGTATTGTAAATCCTCCTCTCACTCCTTTAATGCTTTTAAGAGCCATGCAAAAAGAATCGGGAGGTAAAATAAATAAAACATGGGTTCCAATTAATAATATTTCTCCGAATTTAATTCAGGCAGTGGTTACATCCGAAGACCAGAATTTTATTCATCACTGGGGCTTCGATTTTAATGCAATACAGAAAGTATACGAAATAAATTCCAGAAGGAAACGTGGTTTAAAAGGCGCAAGTACGATTTCACAGCAAACGGCAAAAAATGTTTTTCTCACTCCCAGCCGCACATGGCTCAGAAAAGGTTTTGAAGTTTATTTCACTGCTTTGATAGAAATATTCTGGTCGAAAAAAAGGATAATGGAAGTATACCTTAACATTATTGAACTTGGAAATGGCATATACGGAGCCGAAGAAGCGTCGCAATATTATTTTCATAAACCGGCAAAAAAATTAACAAAAATGGAAGCGGCTTCGATTGCGGCAATAGTTCCAAATCCGAGAAAATGGTCGCCTGTTAATCAAAATGCAAGAGTTATAAGAAGAACTGCCTGGATTTATTATATGATGGACAGAATTGAAAAAGTGAGATTTTAGTTTTTAGTTTTCTGTTTTCAGTTCAGAGTTAAAAAAATCGGTGTTAGTAGTATTACAATTAACAATTAACTATTTTCCAAATTCTTCTAAACTTATTTACAATTTCTTCTTTCGGAAAAGATTTGTTCCATATTGCGCCAAGTGTTGCAAATCCATCAAAGCCCAATTCTTTTATTATTTCAACATTGTTTTCATCAATCCCGCCAAGGGCAAAAACCCTGCATTGTTTTTTTTCACTTTTCAAAAATTTATTTATTTCATCATGCGTAATTTCGCTTTTATAATCTTTCTTTGAAATACTGTTGAATACAGGACTTATAAAAGCATAATCGAATTTATTTCCGTATTTATAAAATTCATCAAGCGAATGAAATGATGCGCTTATGCTGTATTTACGAGCGGGATTTATTTTGAGATTTTTAATATTGATGTTTTTTAACGAAAAGTGAATGCCTTTAAGATTATACTTCTCAATCAGCTCATAGTTTGAATGAATGACTATTTTTCTATGGTATTTTTCATAAATCTTTTCAATCAGCTCTTCAAATTGTGAAAGATTATAATCGGGTTTGCGTAAATGAAATATTTCCAATCCTTCTTTAAATAAAGAATCAATAATTTCAATTTCATCGGGAAATTCAGATGGACTAGAGATTACAGCGTATTTCATTTTATGTTTTTAATCAGATTTAATTACTGATTTATCAGCTTCACTGATTTTCACACATTCCCTGACTTCCTTTGTCATTCGCATTGCGCAGAAGTTTGGTCCGCACATTGAGCAAAATTCCGATTCTTTATCTGCATTTTCGGGTAAAGTTTCATCGTGAAATTCAACGGCAGTGTCGGGGTCTAATGACAAACTAAACTGATCGTTCCAGCGAAAACCGAAACGAGCTTTGCTTAAAATATTATCTCTGTATTGAGCAGCAGGATGACCTTTAGCAATGTCGGCGGCATGTGCTGCAATTTTATAAGCAATAACACCGTCTTTTACATCCTTTTTGTTCGGTAATCCCAAATGTTCTTTCGGAGTAACATAACAAAGCATGGAGGCGCCGTACCAGCCAATCATTGCGGCGCCTATTGCAGAAGTTATATGGTCGTAACCGGGAGCAATGTCGGTAACCAGAGGTCCAAGAGTATAAAATGGAGCACCCGAACAATCTTTCAATTGTTTTTCCATATTGTATTTTATCAGATGCATCGGAATGTGGCCAGGTCCTTCTATTATTGTCTGAACATCATTTTTCCATGCAACTTTTGTAAGTTCACCCAAGGTTTCTAATTCCGCAAACTGAGCTTCATCATTTGCATCGGCAATGCAACCGGGTCTGAAACCATCTCCAAGTGATATTCCTATATCGTATGATTTTAATATTTCACAAATTTCTTCGAAGTTGGTATAAAGAAAACTTTCTTTTTTATGAGCAAGACACCATTTCGATATGGCGGCGCCGCCTCGTGAGACAATGCCACCAAGCCGTTTGGAAGTTAGTGGAACGTAAGCACGTAAAACACCGGCGTGAATTGTGAAATAATCAACACCTTGCTCTGCCTGTTCAATCAATGTATCCCTGAATATTTTCCACGTAAGTTCTTCCGGAATTCCATCAACTTTTTCCAGTGCCTGATAAATAGGAACAGTTCCGATTGGCACCGGAGAATTTCTTATAATCCATTCTCTTGTTTCGTGAATGTTTTTTCCTGTTGACAAATCCATAACCGTATCGGCTCCCCAGCGGCAAGCCCATATTGCTTTTTCAACTTCTTCTTCTATTGACGAAGTGATTGCGGAATTGCCTATGTTCGCATTTATTTTTACCAGGAAATTTCTTCCTATTATCATTGGTTCGCTTTCGGGATGATTTATATTTGCAGGTATTACAGCCCTTCCCGATGCCACTTCATTTCTTACGAATTCAGGTGTAATAACCGAAGGAATATTAGCTCCGAAATTTTCTCCTTTATGTTGAAATGAATTATTCTTTATTTTATCAATTTGCTGATTTTCGCGGATGGCAATGTATTCCATTTCCGGAGTTATTATTCCTTTTTTAGCATAATAAAGCTGGGTAATATTTTTTCCTTCCTTTGCTTTTAACGGCATCTTTATTTCGGGAAACCGCAATCCATTCATATTCTTATCATTTAACTTTTTTTTACAATACTCCGAACTGAAATTCTGAAGCCTTTCGATATCACCCCTTTCATCAATCCACTTTTCTCTCATGCGAAAAAGTCCTTTTTGGATATTTATACTGGCGTTTTCATCGGTATACGGACCACTTGTATCATAAACAACAATTTTTGTTTCTTCGTTTTCATAATTTCTTTTCTCCAGATCAACCAAAGTGATTTCACGCATTGCAACATTAATATCGTGAATTTCTCCTTTTACATAAATCTTTTTGGAATTCAGAAACGGTTTTATAGTTATTTTTTCGCTTTTTACTTTTTGCATTTTTTAATAATTTGAAAAGATTTATTTTTTATTTAACTTTAAACTGAAAACTTCAAACTTTAAACTAATTAACCTCCCTGTGTTGCCCTGATAACTGTTATTTTATCATTATCCTTAATAAAATACTCATTCCATTGATGTTTGGGAATAATATTATTATGAATTGCCACAGCAACTCCCTTTTCGGATTTTATTTCCAATTTGCTCAACAATTCAGTCAAACAAATGCTTTTCTCAAATAGTATTTCTTTATTATTAACTGTTATCATAAAAACATTTTAATATTTTAATATTTCGTCATTGATTTGTCTATTAAATCAGCCCAGTCATTCAAACCGCCTCTTAGGTTGAATAAATTTTTATAATCATAATTTTCCTGCAAAAGTTTAATGACAAAACGGCTTCTGTGTCCGTTTCTGCAGATAAAAATCGCAGGTTTTGCTTTTGAAATCTTTTCGATGTTATTAAAAATCTCTTCCATAGGTATTAACTCACCACCCAAAGTTGAGATTATAAGTTCATTGGGTTCGCGTATGTCTATTATTTGTAAATCTTCATTATTGTCCATCATTTTTTTTAGTTCAACAACTGAAATTTCTTTTATTGTTGAATCTTCTTCGCAAGTGTAATCGTAATTTCCGAGTTCTTTAATGTTTGAATTTGCTTCAAATTTATTTATGTTGAAAATGTTTGTTTCAAAATTAAGAGCATTAATTGTAAATAATTTTCCCGATAAAATATCACCTGTTCCGGTAATAATTTTTATTGTTTCATTTGCCTGTATTGTTCCCACTAATCCGGGTATTGCTCCAAACACCCCTATTTCGGAACAATTGGGCATATCGGTAGGATCAGGTGGCTCAGGATAAAGGCAGCGATAAGTAGGTCCGTTTTTATAGTTAAAAACAGATACCTGCCCTTCAAACTGAAAAATTGCGCCGTAAACAAATATCTTGTTAAGAATTACACAAGCATCATTTATCAAATAACGTGTTGAAAAATTATCGCATCCGTCAACAACAATATCATAATTCCTGATGATATCAAGTGCATTTTCTTTTGTGATTTTCGCATTATAAATATCGAATTTTACAAGCGGATTTTGTTTTGATAATTTTTTCACGGCAACTTCCACTTTAGATTTACCCAAATCATTCACATCATATAAAATCTGGCGCTGCAAATTACTTTCTTCGACAGTATCATAATCAGCTATGCCTATATTGCCGACTCCGGCAGCTGTTAAATAAGTCAATACAGAACTTCCCAAACCACCTGCGCCTACAACAAAAACATTTGATTTTTTTAATTTCAACTGCCCCTCAATTCCGATATTTTTCAAAATCAAATGCCTGCTGTACCGCCTTATTTCACCTTTTGTTAATGATAACTTCATTTTACAATATTTTAATCTTTCAATTTTTCAATCTTTTAATTATTTAATTATATGTTTTTTCCCAATCCTTCCAAACAACTTCATATCCCTGATGTTTTATTATTTCACCTATCTCTTCAGGAGAACGCTCATCGTTGATTTCAAACTGCTTTAAGCTTTCCTTAAAAGTGCTGTATCCGCCAGGATTTGTTTTTGAACCTGCACTTATATTGGTTATTCCTAATTTAATCAAATTATCTCTGAACACTTCGCTTTCTCTGGTTGAAATGCTTAATTCGACTTCTTCTTTAAAAATTCTGTACGCACAAATAAGCTGAACAAGTTCTTTATCGGTGATATTAACTTTCGGCTCGAATTCCCCGGCAGCAGGTCTCAGACGCGGAAATGAAATTGAATATTTTGTTTTCCAGTAATTTTTTTCGAGGTAATTTAAATGCAACGAAGTGAAAAATGCTTCGGTACGCCAATCATCCAACCCGATCAGAAAACCTATTCCCATTTTATTTATATTTGCTTTGCCAAGCCGGTCGGGCGTTTCGAGGCGAAAATAAAAATCAGATTTCTTTCCGGAAGGATGGTAATTTTTATAAAGATTTTTATTATATGTTTCCTGATATACTAAAACAGTATTTAATCCGAGTGGTATCAGTTGCTCATATTCCGACTGCATCATAGGTTGAATTTCCATTGAAACATGAGCAAATTCAGATTTAAAAAGCGGTAAGACTTTCTTAAAATATTCAATCCCTGCTTTTAATTCATTTTCGCCGGTAACAATTAATATATGCTCAAATCCGAATTTCTTTATTTCTTTTATTTCTTGTACAATCTGTTCTTCGGAAAGTGTAATTCTCTTAATATTGTTATTCCTGCTAAAACCACAGTAAACACAACTGTTCTGGCACTCGTTTGAAAGGTAAACGGGAATATACATCTGCATATTTTTACCGAATCTCTTCAATGTTAATTCACGGCTGAGCTGTGCCATTTGTTCAATATAACCGATAGCCGCAGGAGACACCAGAGCTTTAAAATCTTCCGGTGTTCTTCGATTCGATTTATTTAAAACCATTTCAACATCATCAGAAGTCTTTGAATAAATACTTTGCTTTATTTCTTCCCAATTGTATATGTCGAAGATTTCCCTGAACATTTTTATTAATAAAATTTTATACTTTGATTTTTAAAAAGCCCTGCAAGGCTTCCAAACCCTTGCAGGGCTTTTTATCAATTATCTTTTTCTTCAATGTTTTCAATCAAACTGCCATAACTTAAAACTTTTTCACTATGCCAAGATTTGAAATTTTCAATATCATCAAACCATTCAATTACTTTCTCTCTTTCCAGC
>JAQUPB010000093.1 GCA_029004185.1 Bacteroidales bacterium
ATATGAAGCAGGTTGAACTCATCATGCTTTCAAAATCAGTTCCGTTTACGAAAGATATAATACCTGTTGTACGGCTTTTTAATGAATATTTCGGAACAGGAATGTCGTCGATAGTTTTTCAGGAACTCAGGGAAGCAAAGGGACTGGCATATACAGCGAGAGCAAATTATGCCGGACCTTATCGCAAAGACAGAAGTTTTTATATAACAACATTCATAGGCACGCAAAACGATAAACTTCCTGAAGCCATGAAAGGCATGAAAGACTTAATTGACAACATGCCCGAATCGAATAAAAGTTTTGAAACTGCAAAGCAATCCGTTCTGAACCAGATTCGAACAGAAAGAATTACAAAGATGAACATTCTTGCAACCTATGAAAATATGAAAAGGCTTGGCATTGATTACGACCTGAGAAAAGATGTTTATGCCAAAGTTCCTTTAATGACTTTTGCCGATGTTAAAACATTTCAGGAAAAATATATGAAAAATAAAAACTTCATTGTTCTTGCTCTTGGTAAAAAAGACCAGCTTGATGTTAATACTTTGAAGAATTACGGAAACATAAAATATTTATCACTGGAAGAAATTTTCGGATATTAAATGTAAGATAATTGCTATAATGTAAAGCAAAAGGCGCGGGTTTCATTAATCCGTGCCTTTTTTTATTTCTCCATTCTCCTTGCTTCATTAATGGTTATTTGCTTTCCGTTGTTGAAAGCCACAACAAATGCATCGGTCACACCTCTCGCAACTATGCGGTTTTTGGCATTTATTGCATCTCTTACGTTGGTGTATGTTTCTGTAATATACCGGTAATAACCCCTTGCGGTTATGTCAAAATATAACGGTGCAATATTGAAAAGTTTTTCACTTGTAATTTTTCTGGCATAAACTCCAACCTGAACAGAATAGAACATTCCTCTGTTTTCAGGTATTGTCGGCTTTTCATTTTTAATGTTTGCTGCAGTTGCTGTTCCTGTTGACGAAGGAATATTTGTCGTTGCAAGCGTTGCTTCCTTCCTGTTAAGTAAGTCCCTTGCTTCTGCAACGTTTATTTTTCTGCCGTTATAGAAAGCAACCACAAATGCATCGGTAACTCCTCTGTTCACGATTGCACGTTTTGCATATACGGCATCGTTGAGTTTATTGTAAACGCCCGTAGTATATCGGTAATTACCTGTTGGGGTTTTTTCGTAATATAATGGTTCGATATTAAAAAGTTGAGCAGGGGTGACCGTTCGCCCGAATACACCAACCTGAACGGAATAATATAATCCGTCAACTTCAGGCATTTCACGTGTCTTTTCGGGTTTCCTGTTTGCAAGCAATGCTTTGTCGATATTATAAGTTGAATTTGAAAGGGTGATGCTTGCTGCATTTGTTTTGAGCATATCAAGAGCTTCCCTTAGCGGTATCTTTTTCCCGTTGAGGAATGCAACCACAAATGCATCGTTAAAACCTATTGACCGCACATCGTTTTTGGCATTGCTTGCTTCGTTGAAATTATTGAAAAGTCCGAAATAATACAGAAACAATCCGTTATCGGTCTTTCCTGAAGAAATAGGGTCGAGTCCCCTGAATGCTTCAACGGGGGCTTCTTTCGTAACAGCACTTATCTGAACTTTGAATACCAGTCCGTCATAAGTTTTATTGTCAATTGTGGTTACAACCGTTATGTTAACAGGTATTGGTGCCGGAGTATTTGTTTCGGTATTGTTCGCGGTTTCGGTTTTTGTTTCGGCGGTTGTGCCGGTTGTTTTTACGATTTGTTTTTTAATTATTGTTTCAGAAGGATGCTTTTCAATTAAGTCAATTGCTTTTTCCTGACTTCTTATTGCCTCATCAGTCAATGCTTCCGCTTCTTTTAATAATCTGTTTTTTTCTGTATTTGTTTCGGCGTTGTTGGCTTCGTCAGTTTTTTCTTTGGCTTTTTCAATTAGTTTATCGGCATTATTTTTCAAATAGTTTGCAGTTACAATTTCTGTGATGCTGTCATTTTTTACGGCTATTCTGTCGAGCACAACTTTATTGTCGGCGGCGATATCGGTTTTTGTGTAGTTTGGTTTGTTCTGCAATTCAGTTTTCTTAGTTTCTGCATTTTTATCAAGCTCATCGGCTCTGTTAAGTTCGTCTTGTTTCTGTTTTTTATCGGAAATGTTTTTTGCATTTTCTCTTATAGCGTTTGCTTCGGTTTTCAGGTTGTAAATTTCAACTTTGGTAATTTGATTATCATTAATTGCATTAAAGTTTGCATCTTCCTTTTTTGTTTCGGCTTCTTTTGGTTTGACATCCGGTTCTGTTTTTCTGATGCCGGTATTGTCCGGCTGCTTTTCTTTGTCTTTGGTGTTTTCCGCAACGGTATTGTTTTTTACGTTATTTATTGAAATGGAAACTTCCTTTATTTTATTATTGTTTTCCGATAAATTTTTTTCTATTAAAATATTGTCGGTAATAAAAACTTCTGGCAGATTTTGTGTTTGTGTTTTGTTTTCATTTTCTTTTATTATGGCATTAACCAGCTGATTGTTTTTTAAATTTTTAGTGTCATTGCTGATTTTATCCACAACGGCTTTAGATGTTGTGATTTTATCTTTATTGCTTTCGGATTTTGTTTCAAGCAACTTGATTTGTTCCTTTATGGTTTCTTTTTTTTGAGTTTGCGTTTTCCGGTCGTTAAGTTCATTCTTGAGTATTGTTATGCTGTCTGATATTACTGAATTTTCCTTTTCGAGGTTTGTAATTTTTATGCTTTCACTTGCTTTCTCCTTTTCTTTGTTTGCGGTTATTTCGCTTATTATTTTGCTGATTTCTATTTTTGGGGCAATGTATACTTTGTTGTTGGTTATTATGTCTTTTTGTTTGCTTGAACTTTTTGCAACTTTGTAATTGTAGTTTCCTTCCTTCTTTATTTCGTTTGCATATTTTGCGGCATCATTAGCATCTTTCTGTATCTCTTTTTGTTTTTCCGATATTGTTTTTGCGATGTCATAATTTATGTTGGCTTCTGAATTTTTTTTCCGCGATTGTTCAATCAGACTATCGGCTTTGAAGAGCAATTTGTTCTGTTCGGTTTTGTTGCTTGTGGTTTTTGCTTGTTCCGATATTTCATTTGCTTTCTTAATGTTGTTTTTTGCTTCTTCATTCTTCCGGCTTGATTCGGTAAAGTATATGCTTGCCGTTTTATTGTATTCCTCAGCTTTATTTTTAATTGTATTTGAAATATTAATTGATGAAGTGAGAACACTATCGTATTTTTGCTTGTTTAGTATGTTTTCATTGGTTGTTACCTTTGTGGTTTTCTTAACTGCAGCGTTTTTCTTTGTGTTTTTGTTTACAGGGATTTTTGTTTTAGTGTTTTGATTATTTGATTGGGCAAGTTCCTTATTCGTTTTCTTAATAATTGAATCGGTATTGTCATTAATCTCTGTTATAAGATTGTTGATCATTGTTAAATCATTGTAAATACTGTCTGCCTGCAACTGTGTTTTTTTTGCCTTATCATTTGCAAGATTTACTTCATCCATTTTGTTTTTATATTCTTCTTCAACAATTGCAAGCTGGTTTTTTAGCGTTTCTTTCACCGAGGATTTGCGGGTGTTTTCAATATCTTTTTTTATCAGATCACTTTGTTCTTTTATTAAACTGGCTTCATCTCTTAGTTTGCCGGCATTCTCGGCATATTTTTCGGCTTCGTTTTTCTTTTGCAGGTAATCCTGCCGGTTGGGCGAAAGGTCATCTTTATTTATGGGCTCTTCTTTGTTCTTCTCGTTTTCTTCAATTCGTTTTGAGAGAGAATCAAGCAGTGCGATTGATTCTTCTTTTGTCTTGGTGTTGGCTGCTTTTTCAATTGTTTTGGCATAATTCATGGCATCGACAGCATCTTTTTTCTTTTCGGTAATTTTTTTCTCAAGCTGTTTGGTTATAGTGTAAGCAACCGAAGCTTCTTTTTTAAGTGTTTCCGCTTCGTATTTCACCTTTCTTGCTTTTGAGAGTTCCTCTTCTTTTTGAGTGTTATCAGTTATGGTGTTTGCTGTTTCAATGATTTTTTCGTATTCTTTTTTCAGATCATTTGACTGTTGATTCTTTTTGTTTGCAATATTGAGTGTTGTATTAAGCTGTATTTCGAGCTCTTTTACTTCGTTCTGGGTTTTGTTGGCTTCATCATAAGCTATTCCGATAATGTCGGAATTTGAAATATCTGTATTTACAGATGTAGTGTCTTCTTCATTAGCGTTGACGCCTGTTTGAGTTTCATCTTCCGTGTCTTCTGTGTTCATGGTTATCTCAGCAGAGTCGGGATAAAAAAGCGGTTTAAATATTTCATCACCGGTATTAACATTTAATTCAGCTTTTGCTTTAATAAGCGATATTGAGTTGCGGTAACTGGTATCCAGATTGTCGTTAGAAGCAATATCAAGTTTTATGTCATTGGCAATAATAGGTCTTTTGTCAATTCTTACGTTATAGAAGGTAATCATTTTCGGTGTGTTTTTCCTGTTTGATGAAAAGTAAGCATTCATCTGTGAGGAATCGGTAACGAATAAAATATCATCATAAGGAGTATTTATTGCAAAATCAAGATTTTCGGGTTCCGACCATGTTTCGTTTGTTTTGCTGTAAACTGATTTAAAAATATCATAGCCTCCCATGCTGTTATGACCTTTTGAGCAGAAGTATAAGGTTTTTCCGTCGGGAAGCATAAAAGGATAATCTTCGTCATATTTTGTATTTATGATAGTGCCTAGATTTTCCGGCACGCTCCACCCGCCTTCTTTCTTTTTCACAACTTTGTAAATGTCTTTTTTGTTATTTCCTTCCATGCCGTAACTTGAATAATATATTTCATTGCTATCGGTAATAAAAATTATGGCATTTGCGTCTTCAAGTTTCTTATCAAGTTTGGTTTTGAATTCATCAGGTTTCGGCAGATATTTTCCTCCGAATTCTATGCTTTGCGCATATTCATTACTTGATTGCATATTATAATTTCTAAAAAATCCGGTTTCGAGGATTTCTTTTTTCTGCATTACATAAATGTCGCTGATGGTGCTGAGCAGTTTTTTGCCGTTCTTACACATTTCAATCTGATGTTCGATGTCGTTTTTTTCAGTGGAGTTATCTTTCAGGAATGAACTGTATTTTGTGTAATTGTAAATGGCTTCGTTAAAGCGGTAATCCAGATGATAAGCCCTTCCAAGATAATAATAAATTTTGTTAGGTGTTCCCGATTGCTTCAAAGCATATTCAAGGTATTTGATGGCTTGGTTAAGGTCTTTGGTGTTTGTATAGAGAAGGCATACGCCGAATTTGTAGCAATATTCGGCATTCTGCTGATGTAAACTCAGTAACTGGGAATATAATGGCTGGGCAGAAATGAAATCTTCTTTACTGAAGTATTTGTCGGCAGTTTCTTTTACTTTTGATTCTTCCCCTCTGAGAACTGTCTGCGCTTCAGTATGGCTTTGTTTAAGTATAAAAGATAAACAATAAAATAGTATTAAAAAAAACTTTTTCAAGTCGTTTATTATTTATTATTGTTTGCAGAAGTAGATTTGTTTTTGCGAAAATCAATTTTTGATTCATCACCTTTTATCAGTCTTTCGATATTTTTATAATGAGTTAAAGGCACTATAACAGCTACGAGCAGCGAGAAAAATATTAGCGAAACAAATTCTGCTTTGAAAATAATTATTGCGAGAATAGGGTAGAGTATAGCTGTGATTATTGAACTTAATGAAACATATTTTGTAAAAAGAAAAATCGCCAGGAAAATAATTATGCATGTTAATGCAAGAGCCGGATTTAGGGCGAGTAATATTCCCGTTAATGTTGCAACACCTTTGCCTCCTTTAAATTTTATGTAAGCAGGAAAAATATGTCCCATAAGCGCTGCAAAAGCATACATTACCTGAAAGTTTGCAAATTCTTCGGATGAAGGATCGTAGATTGTAAACACATAAGCGAGTTTCACCGAAGCATATCCTTTAAATATGTCTAATATAAGCACTGTCAGCCCTGCTTTTACACCTAGAACACGCAATGTGTTTGTTGCTCCGCTGTTCCCGCTTCCCTGCTTCCGCACATCGGTGTTATAAAAAACTTTTCCGATTAAAACGGCAAAAGGAACAGAGCCCAGTAGATATGAAATTAAAATTCCCGATATTTCTATGAATTGATGCATATTGTTGTTAGAATATTTTTTGATAATATATGTAACCTTTTCCTCCGCCTATGAAAATATTTTCTTTTGACAATAAAATTGTGTACAAGTCGATTACCGGCATTCCGATATTTGTTTCAGTCCAGTATTTTCCTTTGTTTTTCGAATAATAAAAGCCGGTACTTCCGCATAAATACAGGTTGTTGCTCGGCGCATTGGCAACACTTCTTACCCTTATTCTTGACGGTAGTCCTTCTTTTGTTTTTTTCCAGTTTCTGCCAAGGTTGCCGCTTTTCATCAGGCATATCATATTTGTGCCGATGAAGATATTTTTGTTGATGACATTTATCGAATAAATCACGGAGGTTTGCATTGCATTGTTTCCCCTGTATTTCCAGTGGTCGCCCAAATCGTTGGATACATAAATTCCCCCGCCGTTAGTACCCGCAAAAATCAAATCTTTTTTCTTCCACTTTATCATAGCAAGGCAATTTATATCGCTGTTTACAAGTCCTGAATCTTTTTTGATCCAGCTTTTCCCGTTATCTTTAGTAACATAAATGCCAAGTTCGCCAGCAGCAAATAATAAACTGTCTTTTGTCATCAGTGAATTTATGAATTTAACGGGCAGATTTGAATGAAGCCATGTTTCACCGTTGTTCTTTGTGAAATAAACACCATTGTCTGTTCCGATAAAGATAATTGTGTCTTTCTTTTCAATTGATTTTATATTTAATCGCGGAGGCAACCCCTGATTTGCAGGCTGCCATGTTATACCATTGTTGTTGGATATAAAAACACCGGCGCCATCAGTAGTTGCGAAGTAAGTGTTATTTGAAATTATTAGCGATGAAACAAAAATTTTATTCATTTTCAATCCCGTGTTTTTGCTTGTCCATGTTGAACCATAACTACTCGACTCGAACACTCCCGACGTTTCAAGTCCTGCATACAAAATGTTTCCCTTTGACATTAACGATAATATTTTCGGGGAATTGGGAAGTCCGTTTTCACAGTACGTCCACGAAGAACCATTATCGCGTGTCAGATGTATGCCCTTTTCCGTTCCGATATAAATATTGTTGCCTATTACTGCAATTGTACTAACGGAAAGTTTTTTTGTTTCATCGCTGTTTATGCTTGTGATGCTCTTGCTTCCGTTATTCAGCATGTAAATTCCTCTGCGGCTTGTCCCAATATATAAAACCGAACCGCTTACTGAAAGTGACACGAATTTGTTTGTTTCCTGATTTTCATTTATGACTTCCCAGTTATCTGCATTATTTGATGATACGAAAATTCCTTTTCCGTATGTGGCAACGTAAATGTTTCCGCCAATTACCACCATCGCTCTGATATAGATGTTTGTTGGCAAATCGTTTCTTACGTTCTTCCATTGGGCACCGTTGTCTGTTGACATATACACGCTTTCACCTGTAGCAGCATAATAAATATTTCCGAGTTGGCACATTGCAATAACTGCCTGATTTCTTGGAAATCCTTTATTTGCCTGGCTCCATGTTTCTCCTAGGTCAACCGAGTGGTATAATCCTCTTTTTGTTCCTGCATAAACATTTTTACCTAAAGAAGTGACAAAAGCTATGTCGCTGTTATCAACACCTTCAATGTTAAGAGGTTTCCATGTGTTTTCGGCAGGACGGAATGCGAAAATTCCTTCTTCCGTGAGGGCGAAGAGGTCTTCACCGCAATATGCCATGCATTTAATGTTCCCGCCTTCAACACCGCTCGTTTGCAGCCATTGCGCATTTGAAATGCCGTAAAAAGCTGTTAAAATTACTATTATGCTTATTATTTTTCTCATATCAACTTATTGCTATTAATATAATTATTTATTATACTATAATTTACTGCTAAATGTTTCAGTAGGTTAAGAAGAAGTAATGAGCAATATAAGTTAGTTATATTGGCTTTTTGTGTTAAAAAGCAGTCTTTTTTGAATGGAAATATATTAATCCCTGCATTGGGTTTTTTATTATTTTGTGCAGGTTGATTTTGTTTTCTTTTGCGGTTTTTGAAACTATTTCTTTGAAAACATAAGCTATTGAGCCTATACAACTGAAGGTTCTGTTTTTGAAATCATATATTGTGCAAACCTGATTTTTGAAATATCCGTTGAGCGAAGAGTGAACAATGTTGTAAATAAAGGGATTGTCGATATTTTTGGAAATGAACGGAGTGAATGATGCGAGAAATCTATTTGGATAGCTTTTATTATAAATGGAATCAAGTATTTTCACTGTTGATATGTGGATTTTCTTTTCAAGATTCGTTTTTATAGCAGATGGAAGTTCATTTTTAAGATAAGCCCTGATGATTTTTTTGCCCATGCATGCACCACTGCCTTCATCTCCAAGAATAAAACCAAGCGAAGTGATTTGCTGTTTTATCTTTTTGCCGTCGTAATAACAGCAGTTGGAGCCTGTGCCGAGTATGCCGGCAATTCCGGGTTTGTTGCCGAACAGCGCTCTTGCCGCACCAAGCAAATCAGAATTTATTTCGACAGATGAAGAGGGGAAGAGTTCATTCAGCGCTTTTTTTATGATGTTGCATTTCTTGTTATCCGAACAACCTGCTCCATAAAAGAATATTTTATTTATTTTTTTTTGCTCAACAAACGGAATTATTTTTTTTCTTATTTCTTTTTTTATTTCACTGGAGCAAATGAAATAAGGATTCAACCCGATAGATGAAAAGTAAAGAGTTTTGTTTTTTTTATCAATTAAACTCCAGTTGGTTTTCGTCGAACCGCTGTCAGCAATGAGTATCATTTCTTAATGTATGTGTTTTTAAATCAATTATAAATTATAAGTTTTAAATTTTAAATTGTAATTGGAAATTCGGTTACGAAGCCCGTTTAGTCCATTGGTTACGTTATTTGTGTTTGTTTTTTTTGACTTATAAACTGAGAACTGAAAACTAATTTTTATAGGCCTATGTCAAAACTAACTCTTATTATGGGATTCGAGTAAAAAGTATAAATTGTCTCATTTAAATTCCATAACACAAGCAGATTAGTATGGAAATTTCGTGATATCTCCTGCCTGTAACCGGCGCCAACCAACAAACTTTCGATATTTATTCTTCTTGCGGATTTGGATGGTTCAAACAATTGCCTGTCGAAGTTAAGTATTTCATATTCCACATGTGCAAAAAGATTTTCGAGGACAAGGTATTTAAAGAATATGCTTCCGCCATAAATGTTTGTTTCGAACTCATTTTGCATGTCGGCAAAACGCAAATACTTGTATGAAATGCTGATTCCGGGAATAAATTTTTCGGTTACTTTATAACCTAATGCAGGTGATATATCAATAAAAGTATAGCTTCCAACCTGAACTCCGATATTGCCTCCCGTAACAAAACGGCTTGAACGGTTTATCCTGTTTGTGTCCTGCACATAATCGTTCTTGTATTGCCGGCGGTTTACCTGAGATGAAGAATATTGAGATAATAAAACAAGGAGTATGATGAAAATTTGTTTTGGAATCCTGTTATGGGAATAAATAGTCATTAATATTTTTTTAATCCAATTCAAATTTACAAAAAAAAATATTATTCATTTCAATTATTAAGAAATTTTAGCAATAATCTCTACTACTGAAATAATATTTTTATATTCGCAAAAAGTAATTTTCGCATGGCAAGGGTTGATGAGAGCAAAATATTAAAAGCGTTAAAACCAAGACGAATAATTTATCCTATGCTCATCGGGATGGGAGTTGTTGCTTTTTTCCTTTACAGGGATTTTAATGCTAATCCGATTTCTTTCTCTAAATGGATTGAAGAAACAAAAGAATATAGATTATGGTCTGGCGTTCCGATTTTGTATACAATAATTTTATTTATAACAATTGCATTTCTGATGATGGCAGTAAGGGACATTGCTTATATGTGGCGAATAAGGGTGCTTACCGATCATAAATTAACCTGGTGGAAAAGTTTTGACGTAATTGTTTTGTGGGAATTCAGTTCGGCACTTTCACCTCCCGTTATCGGCGGTGTTGGTCCTGCAATATTTTTTCTTTATAAAGAAGGTATAAATGCAGGAAAAAGCACAGCCATTATCCTCGTTTCCATTCTTCTCGATGAGTTGTTTTATATAACAATGGTCCCTATTTTATTTTTCAGCTTAGGTTACGATAGCATTTTTAAAGTGGAAAATATTAATGGTTATGTTTTTGAATATGGCTTGTCGTTCCTGCTTCTGATAGGGTACATAGTGTCTTTTGTTTATTCGGCAATTCTTTGCTACGCTGTATTTGTAAATCCTTATACAATAAAATCATTGTTATCGTGGATTTTTTTAATTCCAGGATTAAGAAAGTGGCGGCTGGCAGTGAGGAAGTCGGGAAACCAAATGATAGTTGCTTCACGCGAAATGAAAAACAAAAATTTCAGCTATTGGTTTAAAGCTGTTGTTTCCACTTTCGCTTCATGGACAGGACGTTTCTGGGTGACAAATTTTATGTTTATGGCTTTTTTTGCAAGCAAACTGGGATATTTTGACCATTTCCTGATTTATGCACGCCAGCTTGTTATGCGGATGTTGTTCCTGGTAAGCCCCACACCAGGCGCAAGCGGAATAGCTGAATATGTTTTTTCAAAATTTCTTATCGACCTTATTCCGAATTTATCATGGGCAGTGCCGCTTGCATTAATATGGCGGCTGATTACATATTATCCGTATTTGTTTCTTGGTTCCATTGTATTGCCGGGTTGGATAAAGAGAGTCTATAAAAAGAAGTGAATAGTTAAAAGTTAATAGTGAATAGTGAAAATTGCATTTGGTCTTTATGAGTAAAAAATTTGGCAATAAAAACTTTTCTAAAAAACAAAGCAACCGCCCTGTTGCCGCAAAGCAGTTTAAACCACAAAAACTGCCTGCCAACAAAAAAAATAAAGATGTTTTATTTGCAATTCTGGTTTTGGCAATAACTTTTGTGGTTTTTTTCCCTTCGTTGAAATGTGACTTTACAAATCTTGATGACCAGTATTATGTTTTAAATAACCCTGACATAAAAAATCTTTCTTTTAACAATATTAAAATTTTATTTTCAAACTTCTACGTTGGGAACTACCAGCCGATGGCGATGCTGACATATGCCATTGAATATAAAATTTCGGGCTTAAATCCGTTTGCATATCATTTTACCAATTTTTTCCTGCATTTACTTAACACGTTGCTTGTATTTATTTTTATTAAGAAATTAAGCTCAAACATACATGTTGCCGCCATTGCATCGGTTTTGTTTGGTGTGCATCCCCTCCACGTTGAATCTGTGGCATGGATTTCGGAAAGAAAAGATGTTTTGTATGCTTTCTTTTACATAGCAGGATTGATAACATATCTCAAATACAAAGAAAAAAATGATGTTAAATTTTATCTGTTGACAATTTTGTTGTTTGTTTTTTCATGCCTCTCTAAAGCAATGGCAGTGCCGTTTTCAATAATGCTTCTTTTAATTGATTATCTGCAGATGAAGAAAATAAATTTCAGAATCATAGTTGATAAAATTCCATTTCTTGCAATTTCATTTACATTCGGACTTATTGCAATTTACGTTCAGAAATTACAGGGTGCTTCAACATTTATAAACAATGTTGGCGGCGCATATTCGGGAACTGATAGATTTTTTCTTGCAAACTACAGTTTGTTTTTTTACATATATAAAATGA
>JAQUPB010000094.1 GCA_029004185.1 Bacteroidales bacterium
CCGTTCCGCTGGTTGGGTCTCCAAAATTCCACGACCACGTGTAAACACTTCCGCTTTGCGAACTGCTTCCATCATCAAAACTTATTTCAACACCCGTACAGCCATTCACAGGGCTGAAATTTGCCTGCGGCAGATAATATACCGTATCTTTTTTAATTATGCTATTGACGCATCCTACATTTGTGGTTACAGTTAATGTAACGGTATAAGTTCCGGGATTCGCATATGTATGAACAGGATTTTGTGATGAAGAATGAGGACTTGCATCGCCAAAATCCCAGTCCCACGTATTAATAGTGTTTGGTGATTGCACAGTAGACGAATTTATGAAATTCGTAATATCCCCTATACAAACAGCAAGAGCAGAAAAATTTGCAACAGGCGCATATCCTTTTGTTGAAATGTCAATTGCATCTGTTGCTACACAACCAAGATAATTTGTAACGGTAACTGAATATGTTCCTGCTGAAGTTACCTTAATTTTACTTGTTGTAGCGCCACCCGGTGACCATAAATAATGATTACCCGGCAACTCCCCTACAAACAACCCCAGCGAATCACCCATGCAGAAAGCAACATCAGGACCAAGTGTTGTTGTAACAGAAAAATTATCCACCGAAACGTTTATAGTATCTTTTACAGAACAACCAACATTATCAGTAATTGTCGCATAAACAATACCTGCTGATGAAACTGTAATTGCTGAAGTAGTTGGACCGGTTGACCAGCTGTACGTATAATCGCTTGTGCCGAGCTGCGAATTCAACGTTACACTGCCTCCAACGCAAAATGCCGTATCATTTAAATTCCATTTCGGAAAATTAACTTTTACCGTATCTACTGACTTACGACCAAAAACGTTTGTTGCCGTAACAGAATAATATCCCGTTTCATTTACTTTTATCGAACTTGTGGTTGCAGTTGTTGACCATTGGTATGCAGTAAAACGGGAAGGATTAAAAATATCTTTTAAAGTAGTATCACAAAAACCATAAGGAATGTTTATGTCTTCTCCAAGGCAAACAGGGGGACCGGCGTATTTGTAATCAAGATATTGTTCAACTTTTGTTCTATCACTATCATTTAGAGATGAACAATAAACTATCATTTCAGCAATATCACCATCCAGCCAACAACAAGATAAATTATAAGGCGCACCAATAGTAATACCAGTTAAAGAATTAGTACCAACACTAACTGTTCCTTTTAATATTCCATTTTCATATAACCTTGATGATGTTGTGTTATAAATAAGCGAATTAATTTTTGTAAAAGGTGGAGGAGATACATTAATATAATTATCTATTCCGGCAGCAAAATCATACCCACTATGACCATCATTATAATTAAAAAGAATTCTATTGGCATCCATACCTATACCATCAAACAAATAAGCAGCTGAACCAACGGGATTAGTATGAACAGACCAAACTGCAATAACCGTAATTGGCTGTGACTGAACAAAAGGATTAATTAGCATATAGTCATCCGTTCCATCAAATCTGACAACAGGTTTATTGTTAATAACATTATTTACTAATAATGGTTTTTTATTAGCTAAAGACTGTGTGGCATCATTATTACTCCCGCTCCTGTCAATCCATTCATATACACTATCAACATTAACTACAGCTCCACTATCTGCCGACAGCCACAATTTTGCACACGATATTAATCTTGGAGTAAATAATGTAAATTTAAAAGTATTGGAAATTATTTCATCATTGCAAATATTATATGCTTTAACTCTCCAAAAAAACAACTGACCGATTTCTGTTATGTTTAATGTTTTCTCTGTTCCTATGGTGTCGGCAAATGATATAATATTGCTAAATGCCGGATCTGTAGCTACCTGAATTTTGTAATGAGTGGCATTTTTGCTCTTACCCCAAACAAAATCAATTATATTATCGCCAACGATTGAATTATTTCCCGGAAAAACCAAATCGAAACTTTCGGGCAAACTGCTTGTAGCAACAATTATAATAGGTTTCGAAAAAGATGTAGTGCATCCAAGTGTGGTATTTATTGTTAAAGTAACGGTATAGGTTCCTGCTATTGTATATGTGTGTTGGGGATTTGCAATATTAGAAGTTGTTCCGTCTGCAAAATCCCAATAATAACCGGTTATCGGATCTCCGGGGGCAGGTACGCTTTCATCATTAAATTGATATGGTAAATTAATACAGGCTGTATTTGTTTTAAAATATGCCGTTGGACTTTGTTTTATTATTATTTGCTTTGAAGTATCTTTACTGCATCCACCGCTTGTTGCTGTTAACGATACGGTGTATGTGCCGGCAGAAAATAAATGACTTGGATTTTGTACGTTTGATGTATCCCCATCGCCGAAATCCCAATGCCATTTATTTACACCAGATGTTGACAAATCGGTGAAAGTCACAGGATTACCCGAACACTGACTGCCATAACTGAAATCCGCAACAGGTGCAGTGCCAATAATTGTAACATATATTGAATCTCGCGCCACACATCCCGAATCATTAGTAACAGTTAAAATATACGGACCTGTTGAAGTAATATTTATTGAAGAAGTTGAATAACCCGTTGACCAATTGTATGAAAGCCCGGACGGCAAGGGTGACGGTTCAATCAATGCAATTTTATTCCCCGAACATAAACTTGTATCATTCCCTGATGCAAGTCGAGCAATAACCGAGAAATCATTTCTTGTAACATTAATTGTTTTTGAAATGTCACCGCAGGCATCAGACACTGTTACACTGTATTGCCCGGCAGAAGAAACATTAATTGCAGAAGTTGTTTCACTCGTTGACCATGAATAAATGTAAATACCCGTCATCTGAGGATTTAAAGTAACACCCGAACCAGCACAAAAAAAAGTATCTCTTAAATTTATTGAAGGATATAAAACATTAACAGAATCTTTTGTTATAAATCCTAATGTGTTGGTTGCGGTTACCGAGTAGACACCGTTTTGGTTTACCGTTATTGAACTTGTTGTAGCACCTGTAGACCATTGATAAGCAATAAAATTTGCAGGATTGGATAAATTAGTGATGGTAGTATCGCAAAACCCATAATTTATATTAATATCAGGACCCAGGTTAACAGGGGGACCAACATATTTTAAATTCAAATATTCTTCAATTTTTCGTCTCGATGAATCCGGTAATGCCTGGTCATAAATTATTATTTCAGCGATATCACCATCTAACCAACAACAACTCAAACCGGAATTCGAACCCAATGTTATGCCTGTCAAAGAATTAGTACCGGTATTTACTGTCCCTTTTAATGTTCCGTTGTCGTATAATTTTGATGATGACGTATTATAAATAAGCGAATTAATTTTAGTAAAAGGAGGAGCAGTTGTATTTATATAATTAGAAACCCCGGCATAAAAAAGATACCCGCTATTAGGATCATTATAATTAAAAAGAATTCTGTTTGTGCCATCAATACCATCAAATAAATATGTAGCAGAGCCAACGGGATTAGTATGAGAAGACCAAACTGCAAAAACCGTAATAGGCTGTGCCAGTATAAAAGGGTCAATAATCATATAGTCATCGTTTCCGTCAAACCTGATAACAGGTTTGCTGTTAATTATGGCATTTACCCACAATGGTTGGTAATTTACTGTTGTTTGTATTGCATTATAACCATTGCCGCTGCAATCATTCCATTGGGAAACATTGCTTCCACTTAACACCGTATTACTGTCTGCTTTTAACCATATCTTTAAGCCCGCAACAGTTGTCGGCGTATTCTGGGCAACAGCCAAATTAATTAACAGACAGAAAGCAAAAAATAAAATATTTTGTTTTTGCATTTTATTTATTTTTCACAATAGTTTACAGGTAACAAATTTACGAATTTTTTGTGTTAAAACCAATTTTTAAAGAAACTTTAAATCGTGTTTATACCTAATTATTTTGTTTCGATGCTTTCGGATAATCATAAAAAACATTAAATTTGTAGCTTCTCATAAGCAAACAAAAATGACAATAGTTAAAAGAACAATCATCTACGAGCCAAATTCACGGCAAAAAACAGGTTTTGTAAAAATCTATTTCATATTATTTAAAAATATATTAAACAATAGAGAATTAATATTTCAATTATTCAAAAGAGATTTTTTAATGAGTTATAAAAAATCTTTTTTGGGAATGGGTTGGCTCATATTCACACCTATTTTGGGAATTGCCTCATGGGTTTTTCTGAATTTTTCGGGAATACTTGCTCCCGGTGATGTGGGCACTTCATATACGGCTTATGTTATAGTAGGAACCTCTCTCTGGGGATTGTTCATGAGTATTTATAACGGCTCATCCCAGACATTAAATACTGCATCAAGCTTCATCATGCAGGTAAAGTTTCCTCACGATATTCTTGTTATTAAAGAAGGATTACAGCAAATGACAAATTTTGCAATTATTTTCATTATAAATATAATTGTGCTTTTATTAGTTGGCGTGGTGCCAAGCTGGAAAATTATTTTCTTACCGCTATTTCTTATTCCCATATTTCTTGCAGGAGCATCTATAGGACTGCTCGTTTCGATGCTGAGCGTAATTGCCTTTGACCTTCAAAAAATTTTTACTTTTCTGATGGGATTACTTATGTATTTAACTCCTATAATATATTCCAATAAACTTGAACTTAAATCTTATGATACTCTCCATGCAATTACAACATGGAACCCGATGACATATTTAATTTGCGAAGTAAGAAACCTTATAATTCACGGCAGAATTGAATTTTTGGACAGATATTTTTATTCTGCTTTGTTTGTATTATTTGTTTTTTTACTATCATGGCGTACATTTTATGTTTCAGAACAGAAAGTAATTGAAAAAATATTATGATCGATTTAAATTATGAAAAATTAGTAAAATTAATATAAGTTATATGCTAAACCATAAATCAATACTAATAACAGGAGGAACCGGTTCTTTTGGAAAGGCTTTTGTTAAAAGAGTTTTTGACAAATATCCTGAAGTAAAAAGACTGGTTGTTTATTCGCGGGATGAGTTGAAACAATTTGAAATGTCGCAGGAATTTTCAAACGAAAAATATCCGGCAATACGATATTTTTTGGGTGACGTAAGAGATTACTCCCGTTTAAAACGTGCCTGCCAGGGAATAGATATAATAATTCATGCAGCCGCCTTAAAACAGGTTCCTGCCGCTGAATACAACCCTATGGAGTTTATCAAGACAAACATTATCGGAGCGCAAAATGTAATAGATGCCGCTTTGGGAAGCGGTGCAAAGACTGTTGTTGCTCTCTCAACCGACAAAGCCGCGGCTCCCATAAATTTATACGGTGCCACCAAATTATGTTCCGATAAATTGTTTGTGGCAGCCAATAATATAAAGGGGATGCAGAATATTTCATTTTCAGTGGTGAGATATGGAAATGTTATCGGCTCACGGGGCTCTGTTGTTCCATTCTTTTTAAAGATAAAGAATGAAGAGTTTTTACCAGTCACTCATCCTGATATGACACGATTTAATATAACGCTCGACAAAGGTGTAGACATAGTTCTTTATGCTATTCAAAATGCTTTAGGCGGTGAAATATTTGTTCCGAAAATTCCTTCCTATCGGATTCTAGATGTTGCTAAAGCCATAGCCCCAAAAGCAAAAATTAAATATACAGGAATACGACCGGGCGAAAAACTTCATGAGGAAATGATTACTGAAACAGATTCATATAATACTATTGAAAACAACGAGTATTATATTATTTTACCTTCATTATCCGACCATAATAAAGCTGACTTCTTAAAAAAATATAATGCAAAAATCATGAAAGAAGGGTTCCGTTATGCATCACATTCAAATACCGAATGGTTAACGGTTGATGAAATAAGGTCTCAGATAAGAGAAAATATAGATCCGGATTTTAATGCTTAAAAACAAAGTGATACCATACGGGAAACAACATATAACCGATGATGACATTAGGGCTGTGATTGATGTAATGAAATCAGATTTCATTACACAGGGACCTAATGTAAAAAGATTTGAAGATGCATTCGCCAAATATATCGGATGCAGGTATGCTGTTGCCGTTTCAAGCGGTACTGCGGCTTTGCATCTGTCTGCAATGGCTTTAAATGTAAAAAAAGGAGAAAAAGTAATTACAACACCAATAACATTTTCTGCTTCTGCAAATTGTGTTAGGTATTGCGGAGGAGAAGTGATTTTTGCCGACATTGATTCCGGCACATATTTGCTCGATATAAATAAAGTAAGAGTTCTCCTGGAAGATGCGCCCAAAGGAACTTACAAGGGAATTATTCCTGTTGATTTTGCAGGCAGAACAATCAATATGGAGGAATTTAAAAAATTAGCAGACGAATACAATCTCTGGATTATTGAAGATTCCTGTCATGCACCAGGCGGTTTTTTCATTGACAGTAAAAATATAAAACAAAATTGCGGAAACGGCATTTTTGCCGAATTGGCAATTTTTTCATTTCATCCGGTTAAACATATTACATGCGGTGAAGGCGGAATGATTACCACCAATGATAAAAAACTGTATAAAAAATTACTTCTGCTCAGAACGCATGGTATTACCAAAGAACCTGATTTGTTAAAAGAAAATCATGGCACGTGGTATTATGAAATGCAGGAACTGGGATATAATTACAGATTAACCGATATACAGGCTGCCTTAGGCATAAGTCAGCTAAAAAGAGCAAATGAAGGATTAAAGAGAAGATTTGAAATTGCAAAAGTATATCAGAAAGCATTTAAAGGTAAATCATTTATTAAAAGATTATCGGTTGTTCCGGAAGGACATGCATATCATTTGTACATTATTGAAGTTGAAGACCGGAAAGGATTAATAAATTACCTGAGAGAAAATAATATTTTTGCACAAGTTCATTATATCCCGTTGCACTTAATGCCGTATTACAGGCAATTTGGCTGGAAAGAAGGCGATATGCCCATAGCTGAAAATTATTACCAACATTGCATAAGTCTTCCAATGTTTCCCTCATTGACTGATGAAGAACAGAATTTTGTAATAGAAAAAGTATTGGAGTTTTTTAAATCCTGACAATGACAAAAGGAGAAATTACAAACATTATCAAGAATGGCGAAAATCAAAAGATGGAACTTAAGTCATCTTTTGATAAGTCGGTTATTGAAAGTGTTGTAGCTTTTTCAAATGCCAGTGGTGGCAAAATAATTATCGGATGCAGCGATGCTAAAAAAATTATCGGTGTATCGTTATCTGCTGAAACTTTAAAAAATTGGATCAACGAAATAAAACAGAATACCCAACCCCAGGTGATACCTGAAATTTATGACATTAAAATTGATGGCAAAAAGATTGTTGTTATTGAGGTTTCTGAATATCCTGTTAAACCCGTTAATTTTAAAAATAAATATTATAAAAGGGTTGCAAATTCAAATCATCTTATGAGCGTTGATGAAATTGCCAATGAGTATATAAAAACCATCAACAGCAGTTGGGATTTTTATCCCGACAGCACACATAATATTCAGAACATTTCTATTAAAAAAGTTGAAAAATTTATTCAACAGCTCGAAAAACGAACGGATTCTGATATCAATCTGTCTCCACTAAAATTTCTGAAGAAATTGGAATTTATCCGGAATGATAAACTCACATACGGAGCATACCTTTTATTTGTAAAAGATTACTGTTTAATAAGCGACATACAGGTAGGGCGTTTTAAAAGTGATACTACAATCATTGATAGTATTTCTATTAACAAAGATTTATTTACTGAAGTTGATGAAATTATTGCTTTTATTAAAAAGCATTTGATGGTTGAATTTATTATTACAGGTATGCCTCAAAGGGAAGAGCGTTTTGATTATCCCCTTGATGCCATCAGGGAAATTGTTGTAAACATGGTTGTACACCGCGAATACAGAGATAGCAGCGGCAGCATAATAAAAATATTTGACAACAGAATAGAGTTCTATAACCCCGGAAAGCTTTATGGTGGTATTACTATAAAAGATTTACTTTCGAATAATTACAACTCAAAAGTCCGGAATAAATTAATTGCAAGAGCATTTAAAGAAGCGGGAATTATTGAGAAATATGGTTCCGGCATTAAACGGGTGTTTGATATTTGTAAGGAAAATGGAGTTATCCCTCCAAGATTTGAAGAAGTTTTCAACGGTTTTAAGGTTACTTTATTTAAAGAAAAAATAAAGAGTACCGATAAGGTCACCGATAAGGTCACCGATAAGGTCACCGATAAGGTCACCGATAATCTAACGGGAAATCAAACGGGAATTATTCGGTTGATGCGACAGAATGCTTATATCACAACAAAAGAATTATCAAACAAAATAAAAATTTCGCAGCGAAAAATAAAAGAAAACATCGGCAGATTAAAAGAAAAAGGATTGATAAAACGCAAAGGAAGCGCAAAAACAGGACATTGGGAGGTTATAAAATGAAAAACATTGCAATAATTCCAGCCCGCGGCGGCAGCAAACGAATACCAAGGAAAAACATAAAAGATTTTTTAGGAAAACCTATTATTGCATATTCAATATCAGCAGCAATCAATTCGCAGTTGTTTGATGAGATAATGGTTTCTACCGATGATAATGAAATTGCTGAAATCGCAAAACAATATGGCGCAAAGGTTCCATTTATGCGAAGTGCGAAATGTTCAAATGATTTTGCTACCACAATAGATGTCATTGATGAAGTCATAAGTTGTTACGAAAAAACAAATATTAAATTTGATAATTTGTGTTGCATATATCCGACAGCACCTTTGATATCTCCTGAAAGACTGAAGGAATCATTTGCTTTGTTGAATTTAAAAAATTATGATTCTGTGTTTCCGGTTGTACCTTTTTCATATCCGGTCTTAAGGGGATTGCGATTAAATAAAGAACGGGTACAGATGGTCTGGCCTGAGCATTTAAACTCCCGTTCACAGGATTTGGAAACTATTTACCACGATGCCGGACAATTTTATATGGCAAAAACAGAAAGTATGAAATTAAAGAAAACGCTTTGGACTGATAATACTGGCGCTATAATCCTTTCGGAAATGGAAGTTCAGGATATTGACAACGAAGCGGATTGGAAATTGGCAGAATTGAAATATAAACTTTTAAATGAGGCATAAGGTATTCATACGAACTGACGCCGGAAATCAAATTGGTTTAGGTCACTTGATAAGGTGCATGGCGTTGGCATATATGCTCAAAGAAGAGTTTGATATTACATTTGTTTGTAAAGAAATACCAACACAAATTGAAAAAGAAATAAAGCAAAATCTTCGGGGTTTAATTAAAATTGATAATGAAGAAAGTTTTTTTAATATAATCAGCTCAAATGATATTGTGGTTTTGGATGGATATAATTTTGATACTGATTACCAAAAACAAATAAAAAATAAAGGCTGTAAATTGGTTTGCATAGATGATTTACACGATAAAGAATTTGTTGCTGATTTAATCATAAACCACGCCCCGGGAGTAAAACAACAAGACTACAAAGCTCAGCCATACACACAATTTGCACTCGGACATGAATATGCACTTTTGAGACCTGCTTTTTTAGAGCAGGCAAAAAAGGAACGAAAAATCGGGAAAACCGAAACTGTATTAATATGCTTTGGCGGTTCTGATAATAAAAATCTTACTGAAAGCACTCTAAAAGTTGTATCGGGATTTCAAAACTTCAAAAAAATAATTGTTATAACCGGACATGCTTATAATCATCTCAATACTCTCATGTCTTTGATAAATGGCGATCAAAGAATAGTGCATCATCACGGTGCAGATGAAAAACAAATGTTGGCACTGATGTTAGAAACTGATTTGGCAATTGTACCGGCAAGCGGAACATTGTTTGAAGTACTGACGACCCAAACTTATGTAATATCCGGTTGTTACGTGGATAATCAAATTGATATTTATAAAGGTTTTCTTGCGTATAATGCAATCATTGATGCAAAGGATTTTGAAAATAAAAATTTACTTTATGCTATCAATAACATTAAACGATACACAATTAAAAAAATAATTGATGGAGAAAGCCCTGTGAGAATAATTAACAAAATAAAAAAACTAAGCGATGTTTATTCAACTATTGGTTGATAACCCAAAATCATGGTTTATCCCTTATGCTTTAAAGCTAAAGAAGATTCTTACGCAAGCAAAACATAAGGTTATTATATTACACAGTCATAATGAAGTTAAACGTGGTGATATTTTGTGTTTGCTCTCATGCGAAAAAATATTCACAAAACTGCATTTGAACAAACACAACCTTATAGTACATGGAAGTGATTTACCTAAAGGAAAAGGGTTGTCACCACTTACATGGCAGGTATTGGAAGGCAAATCAAAAATTCCGGTTACACTTTTTGAAGCTACTAAAAAAGTTGATTCCGGTGATGTTTATTATCAGGAATACATTTTACTTAATGGAACTGAATTGATTGACGAACTAAGACAATTACTTGGAAACAATATTATTAAACTCATTCAGAAATTTGTAAAAAGTTACCCCAATATAAAAGGAATACCGCAAACCGGAAAAAGTACATATTATAAAAAAAGAAAACCGGAGGATAGTAAACTGGATATTCATAAATCTATTTCCAAACAATTCAATTTATTAAGAGTTGTGGATAATGAACGATACCCTGCTTTTTTTGAACATAGAGGAATTAAATACAAAATTAAAATAAATAAATTCGAAGAATGAAAGAAGTAACCATTGAAAATATAAAAATTAGTAATACCCATAAACCATTCATTATAGCCGAAATGAGTGGCAATCACAATCAATCTTTGGAAAGAGCTTTACAAATTGTTGAAGCTGCAGCAAAAGCAGGAGCCGACGCAGTCAAAACTCAAACATATACAGCAGATACATTAACAATAGATTGTGATAATAATTATTTTAAAATAAAGGGAGGTACTCCATGGGATGGAAGAACCTTATACGAATTATATAAAGAAACATACACCCCATGGGAATGGCAACCTAAATTAAAAAAACATGCAGAAAAATCAGGACTGATTTTCTTTTCAACACCTTTTGATAAAACCGCAGTTGATTTCCTTGAAGAAATGAAAGTTCCAATGTATAAAATAGCAAGTTTTGAAATTGCTGATACTTCATTAATAGAATACACTGCTTCTAAAGGAAAGCCCATGATTATTTCAACAGGAATAGCAACGGTTGAAGAAATCGAAGACGCTATTAAAGCATGCAGAAAAGTTGGAAATAATAATATTACACTGTTAAAATGTACTTCACAATATCCTGCACCCGTTGAAGAAGCTAATTTATTAACTATTCCCGACATGAAACAACGTTTTGGATTAGAAGTAGGCTTATCAGACCATACTATGGGCGAAATTGCGGCCATTACTGCCGTTGCTCTGGGCGCGAGAGTAATAGAAAAACATTTTATCCTTGATCGGAAAACAGGAGGGCATGATGCTGAGTTTTCAATGGAACCGCATGAGTTTAAGAAAATGGCTGAGTCAATAAGGAACGTAGAAAAAGCACTTGGAACAATTACTTATGAGCTAACAGAAAGAACGGCAAAAAGTCGTATATTTGCTCGTTCTCTTTTTGTTGTTAAGGATATAAAAGCAGGAGAATTATTTACAGAAGAAA
>JAQUPB010000095.1 GCA_029004185.1 Bacteroidales bacterium
TGCTGGATGTTGAAACAAATCATGATGCCAAACCCGAAGTTTTTTACCAATTTGCCGTTTTGGGTTAAATTTACGCAGAATACGTTTATAATATAAAAGAACCAAAGGTTGGACTTTTAAACATAGGAGAAGAAGAGGAAAAAGGAAATCTTCTTTGTCAGGCAACATATAAACTGATGAAAGAAAAAAAAGATTTTAACTTTATCGGGAATATTGAAAGCAGGGACATATTCAAAGATAAAGCTGATGTTATAGTTTGTGATGGTTTTACGGGTAATGTTATTTTAAAATTAGCCGAAGGAATTTACAGAATGATGCAAAAACGTAACCTAGTTGATGATTATTTCAAAAGATTTAATTATGAAAGCTATGGCGGTACAGCAATTCTTGGGGTAAATTCTACAGTTATCGTGGGTCATGGCATTTCTAATGAAACTGCTATTAAAAATATGCTCAAACTTTCCAAAGAAGTGTTTGAAGCAAAACTGGCAGCAAAAATTAAAAATGCTTTTAATATATAATATTAAATTATTCAGGTTATAATTTTGCAATTAAAATGTCTAAGATTACAGCAGCAATTACAGGTGTAAGTTCATTTCTGCCCGAATACATTCTTACAAACAAGGAATTGGAAAAAATGGTAGAAACAACTGATGAATGGATAATGACAAGAACCGGAATAAGAGAAAGAAGAATTTTAAAAGGAGAAGGAAAAGGAACATCAGACTTGGGTGCCGGAGCAGTTAAATCATTACTTGAAAAAAAAGGAATTTCTCCCAATGAGATAGATCTGGTTATTTGTGCGACAATTACCCCCGATATGTTTTTCCCGGCCACAGCAAATATTATTTCCGATAAAACCGGAATTAAAAATGCTTTCAGTTTTGATATTGGTGCCGCTTGTTCGGGTTTTATATATGCGCTCACAGTTGGCACAAAATTCATAGAATCGGGAACTCATAAAAAAGTTATTGTTGTCGGAGCCGATAAAATGTCATCAATTGTTGATTATACCGACCGCCAGACCTGTGTTCTTTTTGGTGATGCGGGCGCAGCTGTTTTACTCGAACCCAACAACGAAGGGTATGGAATAATTGACTCATTACTCAAATCAGATGGTTGTGGAAGAGCATATCTGCATATGAAAGCAGGCGGTTCTGCCAGGCCTTCTTCACACGAAACCGTTGATGCAAAAGAACATTATATTTATCAGGAAGGTCAATCTGTTTTTAAATTTGCCGTTAAAAATATGGCTGATGTTGCAGTTGAAATAATGGAAAAAAATAATCTTAAATCGGAAGATGTTGCATGGGTGGTTCCTCATCAGGCAAACCTCCGCATTATTGATGCAACTGCAAACAGAATGGGAGTAAGTAAGGAAAAAGTAATGATAAATATTGAAAGATACGGAAATACAACAGCGGCAACAATCCCGCTCTGCCTCTGGGAATGGGAAAAAAAGATGAAAAAAGGAGATAACATTGTACTTTCGGCTTTTGGCGGCGGTTTTACATGGGGTGCTGTTTATTTAAAGTGGGCATACAATAGTTAAGAGTTAATCGTTAATAGTAAAATTAAATTCCGAACTTGAAATTTTTAACTGAAAACCGAAAACTGTAAACTGAAACTGTCCGATAGTGTAACTGGCAACACGTCTGTCTCTGGATCAGAAGAGTCCAGGTTCGAGCCCTGGTCGGACAACGAAGTTTTAACTCGAAACCCTTTAAGGGAACGTTCTTTCGCAAGTATCAATAAGTGGTTACTGAAACCATACTGAAACCGAATACCCCATTTGGTACGTGGAAATACTATCAATAGGGCGTTTGAGAATATCCTTCCTTTAGGTATTTGTCCCGATATGTCCCGGTGTGATATCATACTTCTTATATTTTAATAACTGCAATACTTAATTTACATTTTTTGACCTTAACCTCTGCCCGGGTTTTCATCTCATCAGTTCTGACAAAGAAATAAAGTTCACCTTTCATTTCACCTAATCTTCCAAGGTTGCTCATTATCCGGCTGTCTACTACACCTACCGGTTTTTCGGCAGTTGAAACCATTGCCGATAAACTTGTTTTTCTCCACAATCTTGCCTGTATGTCTGGCAGGGAGCTATCCTTCGTTAGCTGAGAATTTAAAATCCATGTTATTTTATCGGAAGGTTTTTTATGCTTAATCAGCCACTCAATAGCTTGCAAAATCATTGCATCTTTGTCCAATTGATAGACCGTTCCCTGAAGTTTGTTGAACAGCTCTTTGAGCGATTTTGTTGTTGAAGCAATGTCATCAGTATTGTTAAATGATAAAACAGCTTCCGAAATAGAGTTCAAAGTTTCCTCAACTTTTAATTTTATTTCTTCTTTTTTTTCTTTTATATTAATTGTGTTGTCCATGTGTGTATAGGTTTAGTTAGTTATATAAGTAATCCGCAAAGGGTATACCAAGCATAATATATTGTTTGTCATACATTTCTGCCATTTTGACCGATAAATTTAAACGGCATAAAATATGATAACCTTCTGATTATAACACTAAAAATAATTACTATGGCAACACTTTTACAATCTATTGAAACGCTTATTGACAATATAACTGTAACCGATAGGCAGGAAGAAAACATAAAGCAATCCCTTTCAAACATAGAAGGATATTTAAAAGATAAAGAAAATAATTTGAGTGTTGAAAGGACTTTTACAACCGGCTCATATGAAAGAGATACTATCATTAGGCCATTGAATGACATTGATATGTTTGCAGTTTTAAAATTCGATGACTGGAAAGACCAATACGGCAACTTTCCCGGTCCACAGAGTGTTCTAACAAAAATTAAAAATTATTTAAACAGCCTCAATGATTACAAGGATAAGGTAAAACAAGACAGACCTTGTGTTACAATCGAACTCAGTGACAAAAACTTTGACATTCTGCCAAGTTTTAAATTGGTAGACGGTGAATACAGGATCCCAAATTTCGACCTGACAACTTGGACATACTCATACCCAGAACAATTAACTATCGACCTTGATAATACTCATAAGCAATGCAAAAATAAACTCAAACCTACCATAAAAGCTATTAAGTATTGGAATAGAGAAAATGGGAAAATAATTCCTTCGTACCATGTCGAAGAAACTGCAATTAATATATTTAAAATAACAAGTTTTACAAACTATGAGGAATCAATTCGCTTATGGTTCAATAATGCCGAATATCATTTGAATTCACAAAAATTCGATTCCAGTAATGATTACAATGCTGTGATAAAAAAAATTAAACGAGATAAAGAGAAACTAAACGATGCCAAAAAGAAATATGATGAAAGAAAAGAAGGAGAAGCAATGAAGATTTGGAAAGATGTTTTTGGTAAAGAGTTTCCAACAGTTGATGTGGAAGAAGCTCAGAACTTCTCAAAATCTCTTTCGGAGGGAACTTTAAAATATTCAATAGCGTCAGGTTTATCAACATCTTTGGGAAACGCTGTCGGTGCATCAAAAGGTTTTTTCAATGGCTTATTTCAGAAATAAATATTACAATACCGATATTCAGGTTGAAGCGATGAAAAGTCGTTGCCCCAAGCTTAAAATAAAAAAACGCGGGAGATATGACATTGAATTTATTACCGATTTATTTGTAAAACCGGAGCTGCCAATTTACACTGTTTCCATAACATACAGAGGCAACCAAACTCCTTTAGTAAAGGTCATAAAACCCGAACTGGTTGAAAATGCACCACACATATATAAAGAAAGTAAAACACTTTGCTTATATCATCCAGATAATTATCATTGGACAAAGGAAAAACTAATAGCAAAGGATATAGTTTCTTGGACAGCAACATGGATTTATTTTTATGAAGTTTGGCTTCAAAAAGGTAAATGGTATGGACCAGAAGTACATCATATAATTCCAAAAATTCAGCAATGAGCAAAAAGGTGCCGTATTTAAAAAACTTTGACTTAGTTGAAAAGAATGAAACACTATCGCAATTCATTCTTTGTTTTTCTGTGGTCGTTTCGATTCTCACCATATTAATTGATAAAGTTAATTTCTTCATGTACAAGGATTCAGTTATTGTTTCTTTAAATTCTATTAATTGCATTTTGGCGGTTATATATTTTATATCAGATATAGTCGCTAATTATCTTTTTCAAATTGCGGAAGTAAAAAGACGCGATGATTTTTTTGACAACAGCTTGAAAACACAACTTTCCGAGGCAAATTCAGAAGGGTATTTTTCAAACGAACATATAAGTTATGGAATATTGAAAATGGGAGTAAATTGTTTTGAAAATTCATTTTTTTCAAAAATGATTTCAGCCAAAATGTTAAAACCAATGCTATTTAAATCAATGTTTATTTTAATTCTGTTTTTAACACTTGCATTATTTACTGATAAGCAAATACTCTCTACCGCTCTCCAAATGGTTCTTCCATATACAATAATCCAGCAGACCATTCGCTTATTTCTTTACAACAAAAGAATGGAGGATATTTTTAAGCACTTTCAAAAAATATTTTCTTCCACAACTACTAAACAAAAGGGAAAACTGATTATTCACAATGTGACGAGTTATGAAGCCCTACAAGCATGGGCATGTATAAAACTTGATAGCAAAATATTTAAAAAACTAAACGATGAATTATCAATTCAGTGGGGAAAAATCAAGCATAAATACTGTATTACATAATTTCAATTAAATGACAGACATCAATTCGTATCTCACTAAACTTTCAAAACAACTTTCGATTGGTAAGGAAGAAAGAGAAGAAATTGATAAATCAATTGATTTTCTTAAAGGGAAAATTTGGGAAAAATATCGCGATAAGTTACTTACAGTTGATGTATTTGGTTCTTATGATCGAAGGACAGAGCTACCCCAATCAGTAGATAAAAACTCTGATGTGGATATTCTTGTAATTTTCAAATCAAATGATTTTCAACCTTCCACTATCTTGAAACACCTTTATGAATTTGCAGATAACCAATATTCCAAATCAAATGTTATGACCGACCACCCTACTGTTGTGATCGAATTAAAGAAAATAAGGTTTGAGATCATACCTGCATATTGGGAAACTTATTTTTTATCTGACGATGAATTAAAAATTCCTGCACCAAGAAATAAAGAGCTTAAGTGGATTACTACTGACCCTGCAAAATTGAAAAATGATTTAATGGATAAGAACAAAAAGGAAGACGAAATGATAATTCCTTTAATTAAACTAATTAAGTATTTTAATACATTACAAGGTAAACCTTATGAATCACATCTTATAGAAAGATTTGCTATTAGTAGGAGGTATCCTGAAAAACAACTACAAGATTATTTTTTTAAATTTATTGAAAATTTAGATACTGATGGACAAAACGAAGAACAAAAAATTTTTATTGAGGAGATGAAAAATAGAAAGGAAAACCTTATTGCATTAGAAAAACGCAACCTAGTTGAATATATAGAACAAGAACTACAAAAATTTTTACCGTTAATATCTGTTTGAAATTATATTTTCCTCGTTCCCGGGAGCGATTATCTTATTCT
Organism: Bacteroidales bacterium; assembly: GCA_029004185.1. Lineage (GTDB taxonomy): Bacteria > Bacteroidota > Bacteroidia > Bacteroidales > JAHJDW01 > JAQUPB01. The sequence continues at coordinate 5,544 of JAQUPB010000095.1, forward strand.
TTTCCCGTTACCGACAATCTGCAATTAAACAATTCCTTTATTTTTTGTCATCATTTGTTGTATAATGATTATATGAAAAACATTCATTCCGACAACAGGAAACTGCTATAACACAATACCTTTATTTATTATAACAAATATCTTTGCATAATCCAAAAGAGTTTAAACATGCATGATTTTAACTTGATAAAACTTGCTTTTGAAATTGCAGGCTATTCAATAGAAAAAACAGAAAATACAAAAGAAAATACAAAAATATGTACTCCGGAATTATCAGAGGAAAAATTTGATGTGATTCAAAAAGGAAAAATAACTGCAACCCTGACTAAGCAGGAAATAATTGAACTTGCAAGAAAAAACGAGTGGATATAAAAATTAATGAACTACCAGCATCGTTGGCTATTTTATTCTCGGATTTATTGAATAGTCTTGGGCTGTAATCCTAGTATTATTGATATATTGCAAAATATCTTTTCGTAACAGTCGGGTCTTCCTACCGTCCTGAGAAAAAGCGATTTTTCCGGATTTTTTCAACTCGTTCCATTTAGTAGTACCAACGCCTATCATTTTCCGCGCATCAGATTCTTTTATTATGTCGTCCAAATACGCCCCAACCAAATAATCTTCAATCTTTGCATTAAATTTCATTTGTTCTTGTTGGGACTGACGGATTTCTTTTACTTCTTTACGCATTGCAATAAAATCTTCAATAAATTGAAGAGCTGCCGAATATTTATTTTCTTTTTCCATTACTTAAAATTTATAATTACATTTTCCCCTCGTCCTTGAAGCTGTAGTATTCTTTCCCGTTACAAAAAATAATATGATCCAATAATTCAATGCCGATAATCTTTCCTGCTTCTGTAAACCGCTTGGTTAGCTCGACATCTCTTTCGCTTGGAGCTACCTGTCCGCTGGGATGGTTGTGTCCGATAATTATGCTGCAAACACCTTTGCAAATAGCCCTCCTGTAGGCTTCTCGTGGTTCTGCTATGGTGCAAATTAATGTACCTACAGTGACCTCATCTATGTACTTTATTGTATTGTTATTCCGCAAACCGATAACGAAAAAATGTTCTTTATCCCTGTCTATGTAGTCGTATCTCGACAGGATTTCATGAAATATAATGTGTGCATTTTTTGAACCCGTTATTTTTTCTAACCATTTCTTTTTAAGTCGTATCAACATAAAGCGTTTGTTATAAAATTATTTCCGGAAAAATAACAAAGGCAATGCCATCGGAAAATATAAAATGAAATCTGAATCTAATTTTAAAACTGCTGACAAATTGCTGAAGGTTTGCAGATGAAGTGATTTTTAACAAAAGCCTTATCCGGCAAGGCTTCCACGATAAAAATAGGCAAGTGCCGAAAGCTGACCAACTTTATCAAAACAACGAACAAAAAACTATTTTAATTCTCTTGATAATTTGGCAACAGAAAATATCAACGAAAAGTATAATTCTGCTGTCTGCATTCTGCAATCGCATATTAAAAGGCAGGAAAACTATAAGGGACGGGGCAATCAGGAAATCAAACTGTGTCTGCATTGTGTCTGCACCTTATCTGCACCTGAAGCCGGAACTGCCGACAAAATGCAGAAGGTTTGCAGACAAAGTGTTTTTTAATAAAAACCGTGTCCAGTAAGGCTTCTGCGATAAAAAATAAGCAAGTGCAGAATGCCGACTAACTTTTGTGTCTTTTGAAAAATGTTTAAGCGTGGTCAGCCGGTTTTTGTTATTTGATGTTAAAACTGCTGACTGGTTGCCGAAGGTTTGCTGATAAAGTTATTTTCAATGAAAGTCACGTTTAGTAAGGCTTCTACGATAAAAAAGGCGAGTGCCGACTACCTACCGACTAACCTTATAAAGAACAATGAGCAGAAGCTACTTCAATTCTTTTGATAATTTGGCGGTAAATGATACTGTCAGAGGGAAACCGAATACAGACGCAATGTTCCGGTATTTATAAAACATCCGGATATAAGAAAAGTGTTTTTTAAAAAATAAATGTTTTTGTATATTTACAAAGAAATCAGAAATTATGGAACCAGAAGAAAACGAATCCAATTCAAATGAAGATTTGAATATAAAAAAAATTAATCCACGTATAGATATTTTAAAACAACATTTTGATTTTTATTATAGACGCAGATATTTAACAAAAGATAAGGTAGGTATAGAAGGGAAAGATATTGGTAAGTTTCAACAAAAATTTTTATTATCTTTTCCCAAAGATGTTTATGATGACATAATTAAAGAAATAAAGAAATATATCGAATTTAAGGATGAAAAATTTTATGATGATATTTTATTTTTAATAAACCATTATAATCAAAACTATAAAAATTATATTATCAATAAAAAAGAATTAGCTCAAACATCAAGAAGAAAAGAAAAAACAATTGAAGATAAAAATGAAGACAAAGAAAAAACCAAGTACAAAGAATATAAAGAAATGGATAATTTCATTGAAGAAGCAATGAGAAATTTTAATGAAGAGGGTAATTCGGAATTACTCATTAAACTGAAATTAAAAGATTCCTCAAAAAATATTGATGTTAAATTTACTTATAACGAGAATATTTTAGATATGATTTTGTTGCTCAGTAAATTTTATGATAAATTGACAAAAGCCGAGCGGAAAATTATTGAAAATATTGATGAATTAATAAAGAAAAAAAGTTCTGTTACAGGAGTGACAAAAAAAGATTTTGCTCAAAAATTATATGAGTATATACCCCAAAAAAATAATAAAGTATGTCTGATCGGATATGTGATGGGGAAAATTGGTTTTTTGCTTACAGAAAATGAATTTAATAATTCAGAATATTACAAAAATATTTATAACGGGTCATACAAAGATTACTTAATTCAAAATGTTAAAGCACTACTTGAAATAAAAAAAACCAAGAAATAATCAGATAACTGTTTAAATCCTCACCGAAAAACTCGTTTGATTCCTTCAAACGAGTTTCTCTTTTTTTATATAACTTACTCATTATGAGAAAGAAAAGTTGATAAGCTTTTTTCACCCTTTGCTATTCCAGTAATACTTTGCTTTTTACCATTTTTTTGTTATATTCTTGTAATCGGAAAAGCGCACAATAATAAGGGAATAAATTTATGATTTTCGAAATTAAAATAGAAGTTACCGACGACAATATAAAAAGACTTATCAAACTGATGAGCGAAAACATTATTATAAATAATGTACCCGTTCCCGAAAAGGATTTTAATAAAAACATTCTTGATGAATACGTCCCAATAGCAGAGCTACAGCGGTTCTTAGGGGTATCGAAAAAGACAATAGGACGAATTTTAGAATACAAAAATTTGGAACATATTTCATTAGGTAAAGGTAAGAAATTCGTGAGGAAAGAAAGCCTAAAAAAATGGATAGAAGAACACCGTATTAATAAAGCAAAAGAATAATTAATAATAATTACTAACTCAAAATTTAAAAATTTATAAAAAATAAGCCACATGGAGAATCCAATAACTGATAACGCGCCCATTTACGATGACCTTGAAGCGACTGCATATATTTTACAGCGGCTTCCGGAAGTAATGAAGGGGGCAACTGTTTGTGGGTATATATTTGAAATAATTGAAATAAAATTTCGGTTTCTTGAATCTGATGACCTTCTCGTAATATCACGCAAAATCGAAGAAAAGCCTGATACAACAAATAAAAAATGGTCATCAAAACCTTTCAATTTTAATTTATTTTTTGAATATTTTATTAAAGAATCGAAGATAGCAATTGATAAAGAACTTCTCCGAATTATAGTGCAGTTAGAGTTCCAATATGCCAATTCGATAGGTGTTGTTGACTATAATATTGACGAAAATCTTTACGAAAAAAATAACTAATGATTTTTAATAAATGATAAACGATAATTACACAAAGTTAAATGCAATGCTAAAGGAATACTTTGACCCGATGGATTCATTTAAATCTTTTATTATCATTTGTGCTGGGTATTTAAGTTTTGAAACAACCACAAACTCTGATGAAGCACTGGAATTGTTTGAAGGATTGAAAGACGCATTGTACCTATACGGTCTTCACAAAAACGGAAGGCGTGAGTTAATAACAGCAAAAAGCGATTCCGAAATATTCAACATATTTTTTAATTCTACTTATGAATTTTCCATTAATAATAAAACAAATAAATGTCACTTAAAATTTTAACTCATGAAAAAAGCACGAAAAGTTCCGATACCGGCAGGAAGTAAAAATCGCCGGAACAGCAAAATACCTGCACTTTTCGATTCGGCAGGCATAACCGCGCTTTGTGCAACGGATTATGCCGCACAGTATACCACAATTGGCGGTGTGGTTGCAACTCTTAAGGAGCACTATCAAACGGATTCGAAAAATGAATCCAAGCCGTACATCATGGTTCCGGTGCTCCACAGATGCGAGCGGTTGATGCAACTCGCGGTTTTCTTTTCTCTGTTATGGAAATACTTTGAATTACTGGGTTGCTACAAAAAATTTCAAAAATTATATCAAAAAAATCTTCTTGAAATAAAGGAGTTTGTAGGCGATGAAGAATTTAAGATTGACTTGAAATACTACCAGAAGCACTATGAAGAGCTTGTTACCGACTATCTGCAGCACAATGGTTTTGCACTAGAGCTATCTGTGATACTTGGAGCTGAAGAGCAAGACGGAGATTTTGCAGACTACATAAGCGTTGACAATTGGGTGGTAGTAATGCGAATAATCAAACTAAATTCAATACTGAAATTTTATTTTCTATATCATCGGCTGCTCGGCGAAGACGGTCCCTTGTTGCTAAAGAAATCTGTTCGGGATTATACAAAGTGCCTACAGTATTTGTTCATCGAATTATAAATTATTGATAACTAAAAATAACAAACTATGGAAGAACCCAACAAATTAAAATTATTTCCTATTGAAATTTTTCCGCCGGTAGTTCAACAATATATCAGGGAAGTTTCGCAATCAATGAATTGTCCGCCGGATTATGTGGCAGCTGCAATACTAATAAGTGTTGCTGTCATCATTGGCAACAGCCACGTAGCAGTTGTAAAAAAAGGCTGGATTGAAAAATGTATTTTATACCTAATAGCAATTGGACTTACGGGAAAAAAGAAAACACCAGCTATGCGAAAGGGTATGGAAATATTAATCGAAATACAAAAAAAACTGAAGGTTAATTATGAAAGTGAGAAACAGCAATATGATTTAAACCCGCAGGAGTATAAAGCAGAGGCAACAGAACAAGGAAAACCTGTGCCACCAAAATTAAAACAAATACTCACAACCGATGCTACAATTGAAGCTTTAGCGCAATTGCTGTTAGAAAATCCCAACGGTATACTCTTGTTTCGGGAAGAAATCATCGCACTTATTAAAGCTTTAAACCAGTACAAAGGGGGACGAGGTGATGAGTTGGAGAAGTACCTCATATTATATAATGGGCTACAATTAATCATTAACAGGGTGTCTAAACCGCCAATCCAGATTGATAATCCTTTTCTCTGCATATTTGGTGGGATACAAGACGACCTATTATCGCGGTTTTCAAGAATTGACGAGAACGGTTTTAAAGATAGATTTCTGTTCGTGTTTCCAGATCCTATCCGGCTGGAGCATACCGATGATGAGATATCAGACCAGGCACTAGAAAATTATTTGAAATTTATGCAATCAATACATGATTGCATAAAAGAACAGTCTGCTTCAAAAAAAATATTAAAAGAAGTAAAATTCTCTAAAGATGCTTATGGCCGATGGGCGGTGTGGCACAAGGAACACATTGATGAAATGAATGATCCATGGATACCTTATTACCTGCTGGGCGCGTGGATTAAAATCGAAGCATACTTAATAAGGTTCAGCCTGATTTGCGAAATTATGCGTGGTAATGGAACTGCAACTGAAATTAGCCCTGAAAGCGTTGAGAGTGCAATTAAGCTGGTCGACTATTTTAAATCTCATGCACGGAAAACCTACGACAGTATGAATAGCAGCAGCAGCGATAAGTCGGTTATAAAGGCAGTTA
>JAQUPB010000096.1 GCA_029004185.1 Bacteroidales bacterium
CGACTTCATCGGCAGGAACACTTGGCGGTGTTGCCCGTAAAACAAGAGAAAGTCTGATTGTCTGCGAAGCCGCAGGGTTTGATACTATAATAATTGAAACTGTCGGCGTAGGTCAGTCGGAAGTTGCCGTGAATTCAATGGTTGATTTTTTCCTTCTGCTGATGCTTGCAGGTGCAGGCGATGAGCTCCAGGGAATAAAACGCGGAATAATGGAAATGGCTGATGCCATAGTAATCACAAAGGCTGATGGAGATAATGTAGTAAAATCACAACTCGCAAAAAACGAATTTGCAAACGCTTTGCGCCTTTTTCCCCTTTCCGAATCGCGATGGATACCGCAGGCTGAAACCTGCTCGGCTCTTATGAAAGATGGAATAGATAAAGTATGGAACCTGATAATTGAACACAATAATTTCACAAAAAATAACGGATATCTCGAAAAGAAACGAAAAGAACAGGCAAAATTCAGGATGTACGATATGATTGACGAAAAACTAAAAGGTAAATTTTATGGAAATTCTGAAGTTTCAAAAATATTTCCTCAGGTTGAAGCTGAATTGCTTGCAGGCAGGATAAGTTCGTACATGGCTGCACAAAAATTAATTGATGCTTATAAATTACAATAAAATAATTTATCATTTTAAATAATTGATATTACTTTTGTAAAACAAATCATCACTATAATTAAACTAAAAATAAAAGACTATGAAAAAATTATTTTTATTTTTCGGTGCAGCATTAATAAGCATTAGTGTTGTTAATGCGCAAACCTCATTCGGAATTAAAGCAGGCGGAAACATATCTTCTGTAAGCAACCTCGAAAGCAGCAGTACTACTGCTGGAGCCACTTCAGTTACACAGAGCAATAAAATAAAACCGGGATTCAATGTAGGTGTATTTTTAAATGTCAGATTCGGCGATTTTCTGGGATTTCAGCCGGAAGTACTTTATACAACAAAAGGTTATAAATACGAAAGTAAAGTAGTTATTGGTGCATTTGAAACAAAAACCACATTAGATGCAACTTTAAACTACATTGAAATCCCTATGCAACTGAGGTTAAACATTACAGAAAATTTTTACATTCTTGGAGGTCCCTATGTGGGAATTCTTGCCGGAGCCATGGGCAAAACAACAACATATGTATCTACTCCGCCTGTGACTACTGAATCCAAAAGCACTTCAACCGACGGAATTGAAAAAATGGATTTAGGCCTTTCAGTAGGAACATGCTTTTTGTCGGAAGGCGGATTTAATTTTGGAGTTAAATACTCACGGGGGTTTACCGATGCTTTCGAAAACAGCACTGGTAACACAAATTCAAATGTAAATTCCGTATTTCAATTATTTATCGGATTTTCATTCGGCGGAAAAAAATAAAATCAGGTTGAAGTCTAAAGTTTAAGGTTTAAAGTTTTTTGTTAAATTCTTTGCTTTCTTAGCGTCCTTCGGCTGACGGATTGTGTTGCTTTGCGAGAAACTTTTTTTAATGTAATCCAAGAAATTCTCTCACTTTCAGGTAATATTATTGCTTTTAAAATCCATATTTATTATATTTGAAATATTATTTTTCAGGATGTTATGAAAAATTTTATATTTCTGATTACTTGTTTTTTTTCTTTGAATATTGCAAATGCTCAATGGACCTATCTTAATTCGGGAACTTTCAATACGTTTCTTTCAGTTTATTTTACTGATGCAAACACAGGTTATGTTGTTGGCAGTTATGGTGAAATTAAAAAAACCACTGATGGAGGAATAAATTGGGCTTCTCAAAACTCAGGAACTTCAAATACATTAGAATCAATTTTTTTCACAGATGCAAACACAGGTTATGTGGTTAATGCTTGTGATACAATACTTAAAACCACAAATGGTGGAACAAATTGGACAATTCAATATTCTGGGACTGAATGTTGTTTATCTTCGGTTTATTTCATTAACACAAATATTGGTTATGTGGTTGGTACTGATACAATATTAAAAACCACTAATGGTGGAATTGACTGGACGGCGCAATATTTTGGAACAGGATATGATTTTCCTTTAGTTTATTTCACAGACTCAAATACCGGTTATGTGGTTTACGGTGATACAATATTTAAAACCACAGATGGTGGAATTGACTGGTATGGTCAAATTTTAGGTACAGGAATTGATTTGTCTTCAGTTTATTTTCCAGATGTAAATATTGGCTATGTTGGTGGTGGTACTGGTACAATTTCAAAAACAACAGATGGCGGAACAAATTGGACTATTTCGCAATTTACTCCTCCTATATATTCAGTTTATTTCACAGATATAAATACAGGTTATGCTGTTGGTGGAACTTCAATAATAAAGACCACCAACGGAGGAATAAGCTGGGTTACACAAGATTCGTTAATTACAAATAAATTATGGTCGATTCATTTTCCTGTCGCAGACACAGGTTATGCTGTTGGTTCTTCAGGTATAATTTTAAAAACCACAAATGGCGGCGGAAACTGGGTAGAAGAAAAGAAAAAAGAAAACTCAGAAATTTTTAAATTATATCCAAATCCTGCAAACACTGAAATAACAATAGAAATAAAAGATTTACAAATTACAAATTACGAATTACGAATTTATAACTTAAGCGGACAAGAACTTCTGAAACCACAAACCACAAACCACAAACTGAACATAGATGTGAGTAATCTCCCAAGTGGAATTTATTTTATAAAAGTAGTGAGCGGGAACGGAGTAAGTGTGGGAAAATTCGTGAAAGAATAGAAAAATAAATTGTAATTTTTTATCTGTCGCTAAACATTATATCCGAACCTATCAAGTTTGTTTTTATCGCTTCGCCAATCTTTACTAACCTTAACGAACAATTCCAGAAATATATGCCTGCCTATAAAATCTTCTATATCTTTTCTTGCTTCAGTACCAACTTTTTTTAATGCATCGCCCTTATGTCCGATAAGTATTCCTTTTTGCGAATCGCGCTCAACCAAAATAATTGCACGGATTTTAGTCAAAGTATCCTTTTCTTTAAATTCATCAATGATAACCTCGCAGGAATAGGGAATTTCCTTTTGATAATTATTAAATATTTTTTCGCGGATGATTTCGGAAACAAAAAATCTTGTCGGTTTATCCGTAAGTTCATCTTTCGGAAAATAAGGCGGATGTTCTGGAAGTTTTGAAATAATTTTTTCAATCAAGCTGTCTGTATTCTTTTCTTTAAGTGCCGAAACAGCAACTATTTCGGCATTTTTAATTTTTTCTTCCCAGAATTTTATTTTTTCTTCAATAGTTTCTTTTTTTAATAAATCAATCTTATTAATAATAAAAATTTTCGGAACCGGAGTTTTATTTAAGCGATTTGAAATTTCGGCGTCAATATCATTTTCGAAAATATCGGTCATAAATAAAATAACATCGGCATCGGAAATAGCAGTGTTCACAAATTTCATCATTGATTCATGAAGAAGATAATATGGTTTTAAAATGCCAGGAGTATCGGAATAAATAATCTGAAAATCATCACCGTTTACAATTCCTAAAATCCTGTGGCGTGTTGTCTGGGCTTTGGAAGTAATGATTGACAATTTTTCTTTTATTATCGAATTCATAAGCGTTGATTTTCCTACGTTAGGATTACCAATGATATTTACAAAACCTGCTTTATGAACCATTTTAGAAAAATTAATTAAAAATATTTGCTTTACAAAGAAACAAAATATAACTTTGCAAAACAAACGAGAAATCCATATTTAAAGATATATTGCGGGGTGGAGCAGTGGTAGCTCGTCGGGCTCATAACCCGAAGGTCGTTAGTTCGAGTCTAACCCCCGCTACTAATAAATTAAGCGATACAGAATGTTTTTTGCTTTTTTTTATTTGTGAAAAACAATTGTAGGGGAAGGTGTTTAGTTCGCCCCGATAGCTATCGGGGAACCCCCGCTACTAAAACTCAGTTTAGAGTTTAAAGTTTCGAGTTAAAGAAAGCCCTGAGAAATCGGGGTTTTTTATTTTTCCCTTCCCAAATTCTCAAGTTTTTTAATAAAAGAATCATTGAATAAAAGCTCTTCGTAATCGTCGTAGTCGTATTTATTTATAATTTCTTTTATTCTGTTTAAATTTACTGATGTGTTGGTAATGCCTTCGATTAAAGGCGTTCTTATAATTACCTTATGTTTTTTCGGGAAAAATAATTTATTAAGATTTTCAAGAATTAATTTATTGCTTTTGTTTGTGTATTCGAGGTGAAGTTTGTCGTCGGCAATTTTTAAGTCGAAGTAAATTGTATTTATGTATGGGGAAATATGTTTTTCAAATTCACCGAAATTAAAATATCCGCAGGTCTGAAGTGTTATGTCAATGTCCTTTTCTTTTAATTCTTTGCAGACATCTGATAAAAATTCCATAAACATCAATGGCTCGCCTCCAGAAAATGTAACGCCGCCGCCCGAAACATCGAAATATAATTTATCCTTTAAAATAACATTTACGAGAGATTCTACTTCATATTCCTTCCCTGCCATTTTCAAAGCCTTGTAATCACACGCCTTTACACATTCTCCGCAAACTTTGCATTTTGTTTTATTAACCTTATATTCGTAATCATTCCTGATTGCATTGTTTTTGCATTTATCAGAACACGTCCTGCAATTTTTGCATAAGTCATTATACCATAATATTTCTTTTTCCGGTGATTGTGATTCGGGATTGTGACACCATTCGCATTCGAGCGGGCATCCTTTGAAAAACACTACTGTTCTTATTCCCTGACCATCTACAAATGATGTTCTTTGTATATCAAATATAAGAGGAATGTTGTTCATATTAATAAAGAGTTGAATTTAAACTATGATAAGTCCCGAAGGAACAAAATGTAATAGAACGGGACGCAGTCCCGTGAAAAATAATACGATACAATTAAGGGCTGAAAGCCCGAAACATATAATAAAAAAGTTATATATACATGCTGCAATCATTAATTAAAGTTTATGTTCATATTGTTTTTTTATTTTAGGATTAACATTCCGCCCTTTCAGGGCTTTTTCCGATGTTTTGATTTTCACACATGACTTCGTCATGTTTTTAAACATTTTGGGGCGTTGCCCCTTTTTGCTGTTTGACAATTTTGTTATGATTTGAATCTTTATGCTTTACACATACTCCCATAAACTTATAAAGTAATTTAACTCAAAAAAAAATAAAATTAGCTCTTTATAAACATTGTCCATTATTTACCTGTGAGTTCGAATTTTAATCGCTTTGACATATATGCAAATTTTGATAAATAATTCAGATTGCCTGTATATTGAATTTCGTTGTCGAGAATAGCGCCTATAATATCGGGCGATTCGGAAAACAGAAAATCTTTAAGCGCCTTACCGTCTTTAAAAACAACTGTTACCGAAGCATTTTCAATTGCATTGCACGAGACTTTCATTTTCGAATCTGCAAAAATAATTGATGCGGCAATAACTCCGTCCCTGCTTTTAAATACATAAGTTGCATTGAAATTTTCAATATTTCTTCTGAATTTTTTGTTGAGTGCGAAATATAAATCCATCAAATTAAGAAGTGTTTCAAGGAAAATGTCCATTGTTCCTTCTTCGAGAATTTTAACAAATTTCCTTGTGGCAAGCCACATTGAAAAACTTTTAAAAGGGTGTTTCAGCCATTTCATTTGTGAAAGTATTATTAAGCTTTATATTCTTTTAATGACATATACATTTCGGGCTTTCAGCCCTTTATTATTTGTTTTTGTTATTCACAGGACTGCGCCCTGTGTTTTTAGATTTCGTTCCTTCGGAACTGGTTATTTTTTTTCTTTGTGAAACTTCGTGTCTTTGTGTCTTAGTGGCAATTTTTTAAAGTTTGAAAATATAATGCTTTATTCTTATGAATTGTTTTCGTTAAAAGGCACCGCCTTACCAGAAAACAAATTATATTGAGTTCTTGTTATCAATTCATCTTTCATTGCATCGTTCAGGTCCTTGAAATATGCCGAATATCCCGAAACACGTACAATCATTTCAGGATATTTTACGGGATTCTTTTTTGCATCAATCAGAGTTTCGTAATCCTGAATGTTGAACTGCACCTGCATGCCGCCGTTCCTGAAAAAACCTTCAACCAAATCGCCGAACTTATTCAGATATTCTTCTTTATTTTCATTTAATAAAAGCGGTGTGTATTTAATGTTCAAAGCCCAGCCGCCGGGAATATTTTTACTGTCGAGTGAAGCAACCGAGTTGAATGCTTCGGTTAAACTCTTTGCTGCCTGTGATGCGGGAGTTATTCCACTTGAAAAAACTTCTTTTGCTTTTCTTCCGCTCGGTAGTGCACCCGAGAGTTTTCCTTGTCCCGCATGTGTTGTCATTGTCCAGAATGCAGGACGGTACTTTCCTCCCCTGTAATTTGTATGCGACTGAAGAATCTGATAAATATCTTTTACAAGTTGTTTCGAATTTTTAAGTGAAACAGGATTTTCGTTTCCAAATCTTGGGATTTTATTTTTTAAGTATGCCTGTAATGATGCTGATGCGGGATCAGAAAAATTATTTTTTATTGCATCAATAATTTCCTGCATCGTACATTTTTTTTCAATGAACACGGCTTGTTCAATTGCATTTAGCGAATCGCATATATCAGGGAAAGCCAGAAAACTTGCGCCAGACGAGTTGTATATTGCACCTCCGAAAATCAAATCTTTACCGGTTTCCATTGGTCCTTTAAAAAACGAAGACAGCAAAGGTGTTGGAAGCATCTCCTGATGAATGCTTCCCATTTTTTCGTTTATATCAATTGCATTTTTGAGCATCCACTCCAGTTGTTTTCTGAATGCATCATAAAATTGTTGGAACGAAGAGAATGTGGCAGGATTGCCTGTTTTCGGACCAACCTGCTCGTTGCCCATTGTATATTTTCTGCCATCGAATAATGTAAGTTCCATTACCGATGCGAGATTGAACATTATTGAAGACGACGCCACATAATCCTTTCCGGTGCTTGCAAGTTCAACGCATCCAACGATTGCAAAATCTCTGGCGTCTTCAGTTTTTTCTCCCTGGTTTGTCAGTGTTTCAATATCGGCAATATCGTTATGAAATGCAGGAATTGCTTTTGTGTTAAATATTACTTCAGAAACTCTCTGGCGGTATTTTTTATCATTTTTTTCGTAATTATATCTTGCATTAACGCTAGGGTCGCGCAAGCACATGAGCTCTGTAACTTTCAGAAAAATATACGTTAAATCATTTACCGAATCATTTCCGTTTTCGTCAATGCCACCGAGAGTCACAGCAGGCGTTGCACCTGCACCTCCCCATAATTTTTCGGCTGCTTCGGGAACAAGGTTAGTATTGTCGGCAATCTTAAGCCAGAGACAACACCCGAGAGCTACTGCTTCTTCGATTGTTATTTTTTTTGCTTCAAAATCTTTTTTGAAAAACGGATAAAGTACCTTATCAATTCTTCCGGGACTCATTGCCATATTAATATTTTCGGCATGAATGCCCACCTGGCAGAGCCATAATGAATTCATGGCTTCACGGAAATTACGAGCCGGTTTTGCAGGAACATGCGAACAAATTTCTGCAATCTGTTCAAGATTTTTTCTTTTTAATTCGTCTTTTTCCTTTAATGACAGTTCTTTTGCAGTTTCCGAAATATTCTTTGCATAATTTATAATTCCCTGCAGCGAAACCTGAACTGCTTTATAAAAATCATTTGTATTTTCTTTTGCTTTCGCTTCGTTTATTATGATTTCAAGTCCTTCGTTCAAAGCACGGCTGTAATCTGGAACGCAATGAGAAATGCATCCTGCTTTTCCGCTTATGTAATAAACTATTTTTTCGAGAAGCTGAAGTGATAAAGGACTATTGAATTTTTTTCTTGTCTTTTCCAGAACCGTATTATCCATCCAGTAAGGAAAAATATCGAAGTTGCATTTTTCTGCTGCTTCTTCTGTTAGCTTTTGCGGATTTGTAGCTCTGCTGCTGATAGTATCCAGTTCGGCCCATATTGAAAGCCCCATGAATTCGGGATACAAAGGAGCACCAATGGCTTTCGAAGTTGTAGCGCCGCCGATTAAATTATCATCGTGAAAAAATATTTTTCTGTTACTTAAATAATGATTTACCGCTTTTGCTCTTGTAACCTGCGAATCATCATTTGAATTTTTATTGTTTTTTAGGAATTCGGTGATGAGTTCAGCTCTTTCGATGCAAACTTCAGTTTGTGTTTTGAAATGCAAACTCCGGAGTTTTTTTACCAGCGGTAGATTGTCTAGATTAAATTCTTTTAAACATATATCGGGAAGAGTAATCATTAAGTGTATTTTTTATTGCTATTCTTAAAGTTAAATATTATATCAGGGCTAAAGCCCTTTTGTTTTAGCTTTCGTAACCCCGGCCTTAAGGCCGGTGTTACCAGAACCACCATGCTTTTGGACTTTAGTCCAAATTGTAAACAACGTCTTTAATATTTATTAAAAATATATTTTATTATTAAATTTTAATACAGATAATAAATACTTTTTATGCAACACAAATGCCGTATTTCGGCAAAATGTCATGAACAAGTTCAAACTGATGTTTCTGTAAGGCATCGTGAAACAATTTCCAGTTGCTCGAAAGAAAATTATCGGAATATTCATATTCACCGGTATCATTTTCACACTCGGTATTTAATGCCATATATTTCCACGAGCCTTTTCCTTTTGCAGCATATGAAATATTTTCTTTTCCAAAAGAAAATTTTCCTTCTGCAATCGTTTCGAGCCATTGCCTGTGCCTTAGTTCTCCATCTTCACCGGTGAAATTTATAATATTAAATTTTATCTGTTCGAGGTCTTTCTTGGGAATCTGTTCTTTTATAATGCTTACGGCATTTTTATTTTTATATTTTATCAATGATTCGAAAATGCTTTTTACTGCATCATTAAAAATAAGAATATTATTTCTGTTAATATCCTGATTAAGTTTATTTACATAACGCCATTTCAAATAAGGCAGGTCGGGATAAGTGAGTGCGGCGCCATGGCCGAGAGGTAAAGCAGCTCCAACGAAATAACTTTTTATTTTAACAAAAAGCTTTTTAAACCAGTTATGCTTTTTTATTTTTCCGTCTATTTCAAGTTCGCTTATATCATTAATATCGTGAACCACACCTGCAAATCCCTGGTGCGAAAATGTATCGGCTAAAACGTGCATTGTAACACCGAGGCGATGCAACGCATATGGTTTGTCACTGTCGGCAATACATTTGTCAAGCATTTCCTGCGCAACAAAACTATTGGGAAAGCAAACGAGTTTGTTTATAAATCCTCCCGGAGGTCTTGTCCCTGCAGTCATTCCTCCGTTGCCGGGCAAAAAATGAAACGGCACCCATACCCTCTGATTTTGGACTGCATTGGCATTGTGCAAATTTATCGCCTTATGAGAAGAAGATACTTTGCTGTACTTTGCGCCGTTTTTAAATTTTATAACACCCTCGTTTTTTGCATCATCAACGTATTGCGAAGCATAGCTGATGATATCCGACTCGCCTGCAGTAAAGCCTGCAAGACGCGCAAGAACATATACCGCCGCATGATGAAAATCAATCTGCATGTTATTACATTTTCTTTTTCAGCCAGAAATAAAATATTGCAAGTGAACCCCAGAAATAAACATAAGTCAGACTTATTCCGGTAACAAAATTACATCTCCACAATGAATATGTGTCGCCTGCATAATATTTTTCGCATGTGCTTGCTACATTAAATGTTTGTTTATATAATGAAAAAATTATCAAACCGGTAACAAGCAAAAGTGCTATGTAGATAATTCTGTTAAGTTTATCTTTTCCTTTTTTTATCAGATTCATTCCTATTTCCAGTCCGAGCCATGTAGGAATAACGGCACATGCGAGAAGCACATACGAGAACGCCGCTTTTATTGGCGTATCGAAGACACTGTCAGCCCATGGAGCCAGATAATTCAACTCCCATGCAGGCCAGCCGAGGAAAAAATAAACGGGAGTAGGAAAAATAAATATTGCGGCATAAGCCAGTGTTATAAACCTCAGAAGAAGTTTATCGTTTTTGTTTTCACTTAAAATAAGTTTTTTACCGCCTTCGGCTAAAATCATTCCGGCCATTGCCGAAACGGGGATGTCCATTGCTAACATAGGTTTTTGGGTTTAGGGTTTATAAATATTTTTAATTAAATAATATCTAAAGTCAATTTCATTCATTCTTTGATATTGTTAAATTGTTTAATTGCTAAATTATTGTCTTATCATACATTCATAGTGCCTATAATTTTTTTAACAATTAGACAATTTAACAATTAAGCAATTTTTTACTCTTCTTCAAAAACCACACTCCTGCAATAATTCCTGCAATAAACAAATAACTCATAATACAAATCCATCCTGTAAAGAACGGCTCTTCGCCAAAGGGATAGCCTCCGCCTGCCTTCACTTCGGCAAAAGTTCCGATTTTTTCCCAGCAACCCCACCGTATAAGAAATGGGAGGAAAGTGAGAATAACACCCAACGACAAAGTGTATTTAACATACTTTGCCAGATTTTTTTTATAAAAATAATGCCCGAGCATATAGCCGAAGTTTCCGCATAAAATCATTGCAATGACAAACAAAACCCAGACTGCTGCAATTACAGGATTATTATAATTATTTTCTATGCACGGAGATGTGTACATTGCCTCCCATGCCGGCCATCCCGCCAGTAAAAACAAACCGCCGGGAACAAAGCCTGTTGTTAAATAAATATTGAAAGGACCAAGTAATTTGTTTGTTAAAATTTCAGGTTCTTTTTTCAGATAATTTCTCGAAAGCATCGAGAATGTTTGTCCTATTGCAAAGGCAGCAGGCAAATCAACTTGTATCATATAATTATGTATTTATCGGGCAAAACTATATTTATTATTTATACTAAAGGGAAAAGAGGGTATTTTTTTTGTTGCCTTTTAATATGAAAATTGAATAGGAATTTAATGAGAAATTTAAAATTTAATGCTATATATTTAATGCGAAATGCTTAAATTAATTTTTATGTTTGACTCCGCAGGAGTCATAGGTCTATAGCATTATATTTTCTACCAACATACGACTCCTCCGGAGTCGAACCATTCTAATTACGATTTTTGTATGATATTTCGGACAATATGTATGATTTATCAGACATTTTGTATGATATTTCGGACATTGATAATGAATTTTTATATGTTTAAGGAAGTTTTTTACTAAAATGTCGCCTCTATGAAGCTAATTAAAAAGTGCCGTAGATACGGAATGTTAGTAAACATAATTTAATTGCATAAAAAATGTTATTTTATTTTATACTCACCAAGAAAGGTTCTTTATTCAAAATCCCCAAAAAATAGTACCTTTGCGCCATAAATAATGTAGATGTCAGAAATAGTAGCAATAATAGGACGACCAAATGTAGGAAAATCAACGTTTTTCAATCGCATGACTGAAAG
>JAQUPB010000097.1 GCA_029004185.1 Bacteroidales bacterium
TTGAAAAAACAATGAAAGAAGGTCATGACAAGAAATGTGGCTGCCCAGGCGCAAAGGCGATGGATTTCAGAAATGACATAAAAGAAATAATTTGTGAAAAAGAAATTGAAGACAGACCTTCCGAATTACGTCAATGGCCTATTCAATTACATTTGATAAGTCCTACTGCTTCATATTATAATAATGCGGGTGTTATTCTTGTCGCCGATTGTGTTGCATACAGCATAGGAAATTTTCATGAAAAATATTTAAAAAACAAAAGCATTGCAATTGCATGCCCTAAACTTGATTCAAATAAAGAAGTTTACATCGAAAAAATCAAACAAATGATTGATGATGCAGAAATAAAATCATTAAATGTTATGATTATGGAAGTGCCATGCTGCACCGGATTGTTGCAAATGGCAAAGCAGGCAAGCCAGGAATCAAAAAGAAAAATACCCGTAGAAGTAGTTGTTGTGGGAATAAAAGGAGATATTAAAAAATAATTTAAAAATTACAAACAATCTAAAACCAAACAAACATGAGTATGTTTTGCTTTCAATGCCAGGAAACAATGAAAAACACCGGCTGTACAATAAAAGGAGTATGCGGCAAAGAAGAAAATCTTGCCCAATTGCAGGACCTTTTAATTTATACATTAAAAGGAATTTCAATTTATTCCACAAAAGCATGGAATGCGGGAATTGAAAATGATGAAATAAACAAATTTATTGTTGATAGTTTATTTATGACTATTACAAATGCAAACTTTGACAAATCGAGATTTACAGAGCAGATAAAAAAAGGAATTGAACTCCGTGAAAAAATTAAAAACGACTTGGAAAAAGCAGGAACAAAATTAAATGAACCCGAACTTCACGATTCTGCCAAATGGAAAGCAAACACAGTTGAAGAATGTGAAGTGAAAGCCGCATCAATTGGTGTTCTTTCAACTCAAAATGAAGATATCCGTTCATTAAAAGAAATGCTGATATACGGAATAAAAGGAATATCGGCTTATGCAGAGCATGCAAGAAATCTCGGTTATGAAGATAAAAATATTTATAAATTCCTGCAGGAAGGATTGGCAGCAACAACCAACGATAAAATTTCAGCTGAAGAATTGGTTGCTCTAATCATGGAATGTGGCAAAAACGGAGTTAATGTCATGGCATTGCTTGATAAAGCAAATACAACAACTTATGGAAATCCCGAAATCACAAAAGTAAATATTGGAGTAAGAAATAATCCCGGAATATTAATAAGCGGACACGATTTAAAAGATATTGATGAGCTCTTGCAACAGACTGACGGCACAGGTGTTGATGTCTACACACACAGCGAAATGTTGCCTGCAAATTACTATCCTGCATTTAAAAAATATAAACACTTTGTCGGAAATTACGGAAACGCATGGTGGAAGCAGAGGGAAGAAATTGAATCGTTCAACGGTCCTGTATTATTCACATCAAATTGTCTTGTTCCCCCGCTTGATAATGCAAAATATAAAGACAGGGTTTATACAACAGGTATTGTCGGTTTTGAGGGATTTAAGCACATTGCCGAAAGAAAAAACGGAAAGCAAAAAGATTTTTCCGGAATCATTGCACATGCAAAAAAATGTAAACCGCCTGTTGAAATTGAAAAAGGTGAAATAATAGGTGGCTTTGCACACGCACAGGTTTTTGCGCTTGCCGATAAAGTAGTGGATGCAGTGAAGTCGGGTGCAATAAAAAAATTCATCGTAATGGCAGGTTGTGACGGAAGAATGAAAAGCCGAGAATATTATACAGAGTTTGCAAATAAATTACCGAAAGATACCGTCATACTTACTGCAGGTTGTGCGAAATTCAGATATAACAAATTGCAATTAGGCGATATCGGAGGCATTCCGAGAGTGCTCGATGCAGGGCAGTGCAACGATTCGTACTCTCTTGCGATTATTGCTTTAAAATTGAAAGAAATTTTTAAACTTAATGATATTAATGAATTGCCTATTGTTTATAATATTGCATGGTATGAACAAAAAGCAGTTCTGGTTCTTTTAGCTTTATTATATCTGGGAGTTAAAAACATTCATTTAGGACCCACATTACCCGGATTTTTATCACCCAACATTGCAAAAGTATTAATCGAAAAATTCGGAATTGGAGGAATAACAAATGTTGATGAAGACCTGAAAATGTTTTTAAATTAATGATATATCAAACATAACATAATTATATTAACCGAAGTAAGAGGTAAGAAGTACGATGTACAAATACATTTAAAATCATACCTCTTACCTCATACTTCTTTTTTACTGAAAACTATAAACTGAAAACTATTTTTTATGGAAGAAGACATTGAAATTTGCCATTGCATGAGCGTAAACAAAAGTGTTATCGTAAAAGCAATAAAAGAAAAAGGTTTAAAAACCGTTGAAGAAGTTCAGGACGAAACTACAGCAGGAACAGGCTGTGGCGGCTGCATTCCCGACATTGAAGTAATACTGAAGGAAGTTAATGGATAATTGAAAAAACCAATTCCGCAAAAGATTTTATTGAATGTAATGTTTCTTCCGGTGCTTCGAGATAGCCCATGTGTCCGCAATCAAGAATCGTTACTTCCGAATGTTTCGGCAGATTTATTTGCATTGCAGCTTTTTCAAAAGGTATTCTTTTATCTTTTTTTCCTAAAATAAAAAGTACAGGAACGTCAGTTTCAGAAAGCAAATCCAGATATTCTTTTCTTTCGAGCATTCCAAGTTGAGCCGCAATAATTCCTTCGGCAGTCATTTTTTCCGATGCATTTGTTTTTAATTTTTCTATTTCCGTTTTCAGCCTTTCAACATTTCCGGGTGCAAACAAATCGGGAATAAACTGGTTCAAATAATCCCTATGGCTTTTTCTGATGATTTTTATTGCACGCATTCTGTTTTCTTTTGCATCAGATGTATCAGCAAATGCGGATGAATGAAAAAGTCCGAATCCGCTAATCATTTCCGGAAATTTATTTGTAAAAGCAAGTGCAACATAACCGCCCATTGAATGACCAATCATCACGCATTTTTCAACATTCAGAAATCCCAGCACCGCTTTCACACAATTAGCCATAAATTCCATTGTGTGAGCTTCGGCAAAACATTCGCTTTTACCATGACCTGGCAAATCAACTGTTATCACTTTGTATTTTTCTGAAAGTTTTTCCGTAAAATCATTCCATATTTCGAGCGATTCGGTGAAACCATGTAATAAAACAATTGCATTTCCCTCTCCCCTTTCACAGAAATTTATTTTCGCTCCTTTAAAATTAATCGTTTGATAAGACATAAAAAGATTTTAATTTAAAGTTTATAAAGTTTGTAAAGTTAAAAAGTTTTATAATTAAATTATATTTTAAAAACCTAACAGAGTCGCCAGACCAGACCTGACAGAGTCGTTAGACCTGTCAGAGTCTATGCTTAATATAACTTTTTGTTTCAAACTTTTTTCCGTATCATTGTAAAAATCTTTTTTATGGAATATGGATTTTGCAATTTAAGTGTAGTGCCTGTCCGCAAGCAACCAAGCAGTTTGAGTGAAATGACCTCGCAATTGCTTTTTGGCGAAATTTTTCAGATTGTCAGAAAACAAGATGAGTGGCTGCAAATAAAAATATTTTTTGACGGGTATGAAGGGTGGATTAATCAAACACAATTCAAACCAATTTCGAATGAAACATTTATTAAACTTTCCAATATAAGTCCTGATTTATCAACCGATTTGGTTCAGCTTTTAATTGACGATACAAATAAATTCGTTATTCCGGTTCTTATGGGAAGTTCCCTCCCCTACCTTGTCAACAATAGTTTTTATATCGAAGAAACAAAATATATTTTCGAAGGGCAAACCGTTGACAAAAGCAAGCTCAAAAACAGGAATAACATTGCTGAAACAGCATACATGTATCTGAA
This sequence comes from Bacteroidales bacterium, assembly GCA_029004185.1. Classification (GTDB taxonomy): domain Bacteria; phylum Bacteroidota; class Bacteroidia; order Bacteroidales; family JAHJDW01; genus JAQUPB01. The sequence goes on from JAQUPB010000097.1 coordinate 3,917, forward strand.
TGCTCCGTATCTCTGGGGCGGACGTTCTCCTTTCGGAATTGACTGTTCCGGTTTTACGCAAATGGTTTTTAAAATAAATGGAATGAAATTATTAAGAGATGCCAGCCAACAGGCATCATGTGGTGATGCTTTGAGTTTTCCTGATGAAGCCCAACAAGGTGATCTTGCTTTTTTTGAAAATGACGAAAAAAAAATAATTCATGTGGGAATCATCCTTGGCAAATCTCAAGTAATTCATGCATCCGGAAAAGTAAGGATTGACAAAATTGATAATCGGGGAATCTTCAATAGTGAACTGAACAATTATACTCACACTCTGAAATTCATCAGAAAAATTCTTTAATAAATTATTTTCAAAAAAAATTAAATGTTTATTATTATTAATTTCTGCTTTTTCTCGTGGCTCGTGGCTTGTAGCTCGTAGCTGTATTTGTTATATGTTTATAAATGAATCAGGTTAAATAAAAATTAAGAGTATAAATGTTAAAAAAAATATTCATTGCAGGCATAGGAACTAATGTAGGAAAAACAATATTTTCGGCAATTATTGCAGAAGCATTAAAAGCTGATTACTGGAAACCGATGCAGGCAGGAAATTTAAAAAATACCGATTCCAATGTTGTCAAATCGCTTTTAAGCAATAGCATTTCCCGTATTTATCCCGAAATATATAAATTCAAAAATCCTCTATCGCCTCATACTGCTGCCGAACTGGAAGGAATAGAAATCGAACTTAGCAAAATAGTTTTGCCCGAAACCAAAAATAATCTGATAATAGAAGGAATCGGAGGACTAATGGTTCCAATGAACAACAAAGGTGATATGGGGATTGATCTGATAAATAAATTCGAAGCAGAAGTGATATTGGTTTCTCAAAATTATCTCGGTTCAATAAATCATACACTGCTATCTGTTGAGGCATTAAAACAAAGAAATATTAAAATTACCGGAATAGTTTTCAATGGCGAAAGAAACGAATCTGGTGAAAAATTCATCCTTGATAATACCAATCTGAAATTAATCGGAAGCATTGAAAAAGAAAATGTTTTTGATAAATCCGTGATATTAAAATATGCAGAGAGTTTTAAACAAAATTTCAGAGCACTTGGTCTTTTAACCTGACTTTTTAATAAATTTTTTAACAATTATAGCTACGAGCTATTAGTAAAACTAAAATTAACAACAAACATATAAATCTTCACGAATACTAAAGTTTTTAATTAAAATTTCGTATTTTTGTATAAATGATCTAATATGGGATTACTTAAAAAAATATTGCTCGTATTTATAATCCTTATGTTTTTTTCTGCCTGCAGAATTTTTAAACCAAAATGCGAAACATGTCCGCACTGGGGTAAATCTGATTTCAAAAAAACACACATAAACAGTGACAGAAGAGTTTAAAAATATTCTTTTAAAACACCTGCCCGAAAATGCAGTTGATTTAATTTCCGAATTAATAATCCGCCATAAAATAACTCTTAAGATAAATAAAAAAAGAATCACAAAGTTTGGTGATTACCGTTCACCCGCCAATAATTCAGGGCACATAATTACTATAAACAGGAACCTTAATAAATATTCATTTCTAATAACTCTGGTTCACGAAATATCTCATCTTGTTTGCTGGAACGAAAATAAAAAAAGAACAAAGCCTCACGGAAAAAACTGGAAAGAAAATTTCAAAAAACTCATGTTTCCTTTTCTTAATGAAAGAATATTTCCGGAAGAAATTCTGTTAATACTAACCAAATACCTTGATAATCCAGCCGCCTCAACATTAAGCGATACAAAGCTTATGCGTATATTGATGAATTATGACACTGAAACAACAGATAATTTAAAATTCACATTAATAGAAAACATTCCCGATAATTTATTCTTTGAAATGCCGAACGGTAGAAAATTCAGGAAAATAAAAAAGATAAGAAAACGATATAAATGTGTTGAAGTGAACACCAATAAAATATACCTTTTTAATCCACTTGCAAATGTTATTGTAGTTGATAATTAATTTTATAATTTTGTACAGATTTATCTAAATATTTTGATTATGAGTATCGCAAAAAATAAAAGCAATTATTGCTTGATAATGGCAGGTGGTTTGGGTTCGCGTTTTTGGCCAATGAGCAAACTTTCGCATCCGAAACAATTTATAGATATACTGGGAACGGGGAAAACACTTATTCAGCAAACATACGAACGTTATCTTAGAAATTTCCATAAAGAAAATATTTATATCGTCACAAATGAAATATACAGAGATCTTGTAAAAAAACAATTACCCGATATAAAAGACACACAGATTTTATGCGAACCCGCACGCAGAAACACAGCTCCCTGCATAGCTTACGCAACGTACAAAATTGCGCAAACCGACCCGAATGCTAATTTTGTAGTTTCTCCATCCGACCATATAATTATGAAAGAAGATGTTTTTAGTGAGCTTGTAGACACAGCAATGAAAGCAAGTGCCTCTAAAAACATTCTTATTACAATTGGAATTAAACCGAGCCGTCCTGATACAGGTTACGGCTATATTCAGTTTGTTGATGACAGTAAAAACAAAAATGAAAAAGTAAAAAAGGTTAAAACATTTACAGAAAAGCCCGATCTTGAAATGGCAAAATTCTTCGTGCAAAGCGGCGACTTTATGTGGAATGCCGGGATATTTATCTGGTCGCTGAAAAGCATTACCGAAGCTTTTGAAAAACATTTGCCCGAAGTAGCATCTGTTTTCAAAGATGGAAATGATAAGTACAATACAAACGATGAAACCAGATTTATTAAAAATGCTTTCACTATTTGCAAAAGTATTTCCCTCGACTATGGCATTATGGAAAAAGCCGACAACGTACATGTTGTTTGCGGTGACATAGGATGGTCGGACCTTGGAACATGGGGCTCACTTTATGATAACTCGGAAAAAAACAAACAAGGAAACGTAATAACAGGAAATAATGTTTTACTTTACGATTCTAAAAACTGCATCGTGAAATTTCCCTCAGAAAAACTTGCTGTTGTTCATGGAATGAATGATTACATAATAGTTGAATCAGACAACACATTGCTTATTTGCAAAAAAACCGAAGAACAACAAATACGCCAATTTGTTAATGATGTAAAAATCAAAAAAGGCGAACAATTCGTATAAATATTTTGCAAAATATTACAGCAAATCACCTTCTCTAAAATAATACTTTCTCATTACTGAAATTTAAAATCATTGAATTCATCAATCTAAACAAAGATTCAGATTAATTGATTTTGAATAACTTTTGAATAAATATAGACAAACAAAAATATTTTTACAACACTTTTAAAAATTAATAAAATTTTACTTTTATTAAAAAAAATTCCTTTATTTTTGTAAGCAAATTAAAATAAAACTATTTGACAATGAAAAAAGTACGAATAATAATCATTGTGTTATTGGGAATGTTATATCAAGTATGCGATTCCCAGATATACATCTTCGGATGGCCTAACCCGTCAGACCCAAACTACACATGTTACAACGGTGTTGCGGTTCTCATTATAATGGGAGGCCAACCCAGAACTACTCCCGGTACTTATTATACCGTTACAAAAACCTCCGCAGCAGGGGTAATGGAAACAACAGGCAACATAGGTAACTACGGAATAGTTACTATTACCGGATTAAATGCAGGTCAAACATATTCCATTCATGTTACAGATGGACTGGGCAATTCAAAAGATTTTTCCGGAACATATACCGAATGCACCTGCCAGTCAGTTAACTTTTGCAGGTGGACGGGAAGCTGGACACCATGCACCGCCATACCTTCAACAATGAGTTGCACTGACGCACAAATATCGCTCTTTGCCGAATGGCCTGCTGATATGGTTCATGGCGACATACAGACAGGATGGATGCTTGTCGTTTCTTCAAATTACAATAATAATAACAAAATTGATGTATATGAAAATGGAGTTTATCAATTGAGTTTTAACCCTATTATACCAAACACACAAGCTTACCCGAGTGGAGAAGCATGGTATGGTGTAGGATATTACTTCAACCCTGCTTCAACATACAGATTTGACCTTTGTGAAGGCACAACTACAGGAGATGATATGGCTTTCGTGGTTCTCGACAAACATTCCGGTCATCTTAAAATAACGGATAATGTTGTTTGGGATATTCATGACGGAGTTTGTCAGACTGTTAATGTTCCGACCACACCCAATTATACAGGTTTAGCACAATATTCAGGACCCGGCGTAACAACTTCCAGTGACGGCTGGGGAACCTTTAACCCTGCTGTTGCCGGTCCGGGAGTTCATACAATTACATACACATGGAATAATGAGTTTGGCCTTAATCCTTGTTCTGGAAGCAAATCTTATACAGTAACTGTAACAAATCCATATAGCGCTAACATTACTTATCCTAAAAACAATTATTGTATTAACGAAACCAATCCTAATCCCACAATTACAGGGACAACAGGAGGAACTTTTACCGCTCCCGGTGGTGTTACTATCAATCCTACTACAGGAATAATAAACTTGTCTGGAAGTACACCCGGGGGTCCTTACAAAATTTTATATACTGTCGGAAGTTTACCTTGCGGTGATACTGCGTCATACATGATAACTATTTATCCGCAACCGGCAATTACAACTAACGGTAATACTATTTGCAGCGGTGCTTCAACTACCATAAATGCCAGTGGTGCCAACACATATACCTGGAGCAATACAATGACGGGAAGTATCATAACAGTGAATCCTACTCAAACAATAACTTATACTGTCACAGGAACAGGCACGGGTGGATGCACAAACACTGCAACTGCTGTTGTTAATGTTAATGCCAAGCCTTCAGTTACTGCAAACGGTGCAACTATTTGTTATGGTGCTTCTGCTAATATTACTTCCAGCGGAGCAACAACATACACATGGAGTAATACAATGACAGGAAGTAATATAACCATTAATCCCACATTAAGTACAACATACACAGTAACAGGTACAGATGTAAACAGTTGCACAAATACTGCAACTGCTGTTGTTACCGTCAATGCTAAACCAAACGTTACTGCTTCAGGAAACACTATTTGCAATGGTGCTACAACAAATATTACTGCAAGTGGCGCCACAACATATACATGGAGTAATACAATGACAGGAAATACTATAACCGTTAATCCGACGCAAACAATAACATACACTGTCACCGGCACTAATGGGAATGGTTGTACGAATACTGCACAGGCAACAGTAATAGTAAATAACAAACCAAATATAACTGCAACCGGTGGTTTCACTTGTCCGGGTTCACCAATAAATGTAGTTGCAAATAATGGTGTTAATTATACATGGAATACCGGATTTACCGGCAACCCTTTGGTTGTAACGCCAACTGCTGACGCCACATATACAGTTACCGGCATAGATGCCAATAGTTGTACAAATACGGCACAAGCTACAGTTACATTGAATCCAAATATTTCAATCAATACAACAAATCCGGCTATTTGTTTTGGTGCAACAACAGTTGTTTCTGCATATAACGGAGTTTCGTATACATGGAACACCGGAGCATTTACTTCGGATATAACAGTAAATCCAAGTATTACCACAACATATTATGTAACAGGAGCAAATATTGCAGGATGTTCGGGAACCGGTCAGGCAGTTGTAACAATTAATCCGAAACCAAATGTTACTGCAACAGGCAACACGATTTGCATAGGAGCAATTGCAAACATTAATGCAAGCGGTGCAAATACTTATACATGGAGCAATTCAGAAACAGGTAATGCCATAACCGTTAATCCCACATTAAACACAACTTACGTTGTCACGGGAACTGATGGTAATAGTTGTACGAATACCGCACAGGCAGTAGTAAATGTAAATCCCAAACCGGATTTATCTGCAAATGGAAATACAATTTGTACTGGTGCAATTGCAAATATTAATGTTACCGGAGCAAATACATATACGTGGAGCAATTCCCAAACAGGAAGTTCCATAACGGTTAACCCGACTCAAACCACGACTTATACCGTAACCGGCACCGATGGAAACGGTTGTACAAATACAGCACAAGCAGTAGTCAATGTAAATCCCTTACCAACCATTACTGCAAGTGGAAATACTATTTGCATTGGAGCCATTACAAATATTAACGCAAGCGGTGCAAACACTTATACATGGAGCAATTCGGAAACAGGAAATACAATAACCGTTAATCCTACTCAAACAACAACATACACAGTTACCGGCACTGACAGCAATGGTTGTACAAATACTGCACAAGCGGCTGTTAATATAAATCCATTACCGAACGTAACCGCAACCGGAAATACAGTTTGCATAGGTGCAATTGCAAACATCAATGCAAGCGGAGCAAATACATATACTTGGAGCAATTCAGAAACAGGAAATACAATAACAGTTAATCCTACGCAAAACACAACATACTCAGTTACCGGCACTGACGGCAATGGTTGTACAAATACTGCACAAGCGGTAGTTAATATAAATCCTTTGCCAAATGTTACTGCAAGCGGAAATAATATTTGCAATGGTGCTTCAACTACCATTGCTGCAAGTGGTGCTGATACATATACATGGAGCAATACAATGACAGGAAGTATTGTAACTATAAATCCTACGCAAACCACAATTTATACTGTTACGGGAACCGATAGTAACGGTTGCACTAATGTTGCAACTACAGTAGTAACGGTATATCCAAAGCCGCTTATAACCGACATTCCAGCCAATGAATTATGCGAGCAGGGTAATGGTTCAATTACCATTAATATGTCAGGTGGCACCCCGGGATTTACTTACAGCTGGAGCAACGGCTCAACTACAAAAGACATTAACGGTTTGCCTGAAGGAACTTATACTGTCACAGTCATAGACGCAGCAGGATGCAAGGATGTAAAAACAATTGTAATAAACAACACAAATGTTTATCCCAACGGCAATCCTTCTGTGGATACAATCATTGAATTTGTTTCTCACGTATTTTTGTTTTACTGGAATGGAATTCCGGGAAGCAGTTATAAATGGGATTTCGGTGACGGCACTACAAGTTCTCTTATTAACCCAACTCATCATTATATTCTAGCAAAAAAATATACAGTAACATTAACTGTAATTTCTGCCGAAGGCTGTGAAAAAGAATATATACTTTATGTGGAAGTAATTTATCCTTCAAGCATTGAAGTGTTTAATATCACAACTCCGAATCATGACGGGTTTAATGAAACATACAAGGTGAAGTATACGGGAACATTTACAAAATTCAGCATGATAATATTTAACAGATGGGGCATGAAATTATATGAAACAAATGATATTGATGCAGGATGGGATCCGCGAAACCGTCCCGATGGCGTTTATTATTATATCATAAAAGCAGAAGCAACCGATGGTAAAAATTATGAATTTAACGGTTACCTGCATGTGATGAGATAATTATTATTAAACGAAAATAAAAAAACTGTTCT
>JAQUPB010000098.1 GCA_029004185.1 Bacteroidales bacterium
AAAGTGCGATAACTTCCCCTCTTTAGAAAGAGTGTGTCTTAAAAACAAAAAAACAACCTTTTCTTAACTACAAACAACAAACCCTTAAACCACAAACTGATTTCAATTAATTAAAAAGTATACTTTAAGTTGTATTTTTTTCTTATTTTTGAGGTTAAATTCATATAAAGATGAAATTTGGTGTTGTTATTTTTCCGGGCTCAAACTGCGATCAGGATATTATTTACGTGCTCGAAACCATCATGAAACAAGAAGTGGTTAAACTCTGGCACAAGGATACAGATCTTCAGGACTGCCAATTTATAGTTCTTCCTGGTGGTTTTTCTTACGGCGATTATCTGCGTTCTGGAGCCATAGCACGCTTTTCCCCTATAATGGAAAAAATCATTGAATACGCAAACAACGGCGGTTACCTCATGGGCATCTGCAACGGATTTCAGATTCTATGCGAAGCGGGACTATTGCCCGGAGCTTTACTGCGCAACATAAAGCAGAAATTTATCTGTAAAAACATTTATATAAAAACCGAAACAAAAAATACGATTTTAACTTCTGAAGCTGATCTGAAGAAACCTCTTAAAGTACCTATCGCCCACGCCGAAGGCAGATTTTATGCCGATAATGCAACTCTTGAAAATCTAAATAAAAATGCCCAGATATTATTCAGATATTGCGATGAAAAAGGCAACTGTTCCGAATCATCAAATCCAAACGGTTCACTCGATAATATTGCAGGCATTTGCAACAAAAACAGAAATGTTTTCGGAATGATGCCTCATCCCGAAAGAGCATCGGACGAGGAACTCTTCAATACCGACGGCAGAATGCTTTTCGAGTCGCTGCTTGCAAATCTTAAGGTTAAAGTGTAAAACAGAAATATTGTCCGGAGTGAAAAAAATATTATATATTGTGCCTCATCGTCCGGGAAGGTCGCCGGGACAAAGGTTCCGCTTTGAACAATACTTCGGTTTTCTTAAGAACAACGGCTATGATTATGAAATTTCATATATAATAAATGAAAGTGATGATGCCGATTTTTATTCAAAAAGTAAATATTTTCAGAAATTCAGAATATTATTAAAAAGTTTTTTCCACCGCTTAAAAGATTTAAAGCGTGCTTCGGACTTTGATATTATTTTTATTTATCGCGAAGCATTTATGCTGGGAACAACATTTTTCGAAAGGCGATTAAGAAAGTCGAAGGCAAAAATAATTCTCGATTTCGACGATGCAATATGGCTGAACGATGTTTCCGAAGGCAACAACAACCTTGCATGGCTCAAAAATTCAATGAAAACATCTGAAATAGCAGGACTATCAGATATGGTTTTTGTCGGCAATTCATTTCTCGCCGATTTTGCTTTGCGAAATAACCAGAATGTTAAAATTGTCCCCACAACAATCGACACTTCAGTTTATAAAAAGATTTCAAAAATAAAAAAAGACAACAGGATTTGTATCGGATGGACTGGTTCTTTAACAACAATGAAACACCTTCAACTTGCCGTTCCTTTTTTGAAAAAAATAAAAGAAAAATATGGCGACAAGGTTTATTTTAAAGTAATTTCCGACATTCCGTTTTATTCCGATGAAGTTGAATTCAATTTCTCCAAATGGAGCAAAGAAAAAGAAATTGCAGATTTGTGCGAATTTGACATCGGCATCATGCCTCTTCCGGATGATGAATGGGCAAAAGGGAAATGCGGTTTCAAGGGACTTCAGTATATGGCTTTGGAAATACCTGCAATTATGTCGCCCGTGGGAGTTAACACGGAAATAATTGAAAACTGTGTTAACGGTTACCTTGCCTGCGAAAATGAAGAGTGGGTTAAAAAACTATCTTTGTTAATAGATTCGGAAGAACTACGAAAAAAATTCGGAGCTAACGGCAGAAAAACAGTTGAAGAAAAATACTCATTCGAATCACAGAAAAATAAATACCTGAGCTATTTTGGTGAATTAGTTAAATAAAAATATAAATTGTCAAATTGTTTAATTGCTAAATCGCTGAACGCATAACGCTGAACTAAAAAACTTAATCACAAACCTTACAACTTTATAATTTTTTTAACTATATAACTAACCCATGAGCGAAGAAATTGAAAAAGTAAAAATCTTAATAATCGGTTCCGGACCTGCGGGATATACTGCCGCAATTTACACTGCAAGAGCCGGATTAAATCCTGTTTTATACCAGGGATTACAGCCCGGCGGACAGTTAACCATAACTTCCGATGTTGAAAATTTTCCCGGCTTCCCTCAAGGCATTGGCGGTCCCGAACTCATGGAACTCATGCAAAAACAAGCAGAAAAATTCAACACTCAAATGCGATTCGGAATAATTTCAAAAGTTGATTTTTCGAAAAGACCTTTTATGATTTTTACCGATGATGAAAAACAAATATCAGCAGAAACAGTAATTATTGCTACGGGAGCAACGGCAAGGTGGCTCGGACTTGAATCGGAAAGAAGGCTTGCAGGCTCAGGAGTTTCGGCATGTGCACAGTGCGACGGTTTTTTTTATAAAGGTCAGGATGTTGCTATTGTTGGCGGTGGAGACACTGCTGCTGAAGAAGCATCTTATCTTGCAGGAATTTGTAAAACCGTTTATCTAATTCACAGGAGAAATGAATTGCGGGCTTCAAAATACATGCAGGAAAAAGTTTCGAAAATTTCGAATATTAAAATTCTATATAGTCATATTATAAAGGAGATTCTAGGCGAAAAGTCAGTTGAAGGAGTGTTGCTCGAAGATATAAAAAACAAGAAGGAAGTAAAGCTGAATATACAAGGATTCTTCGTTGCCATCGGACATCACCCGAACACCGAAATTTTTAAAGGACAACTCGATACAAATGAAAACGGTTACATAATTACAAAACCCGGAACCACTCAAACAAGCGTAAAAGGAGTATTTGCCGCAGGCGATGTACAGGATGAAGCTTACCGCCAGGCGATAACCGCTGCCGGCTCAGGATGCATGGCCGCACTCGAAGTCGAAAAATTCCTCTGTGCTCCACCCAATTGATTGCGAAAAAATCTAATCAATCCGCTTTGCTAAACCCTTAGGATTTAGTAAAGCTTTTTTATTTGTACTTTTGTTAAATTAAATGAAAGCTTCCGGAAAAATATTTGTTGAACTTGTTGTTGAAGGCATGCATTGCCACAACTGTGCATTAGGCATAAAGAAACAACTCGAAAACATAGGATTTACAGATGTTGATGTAAATTTCGCTTCGGGAGATGTTACATTCTTTTCAGAAACAAACGAAAAAGTTATTCTTGCAGTCAGCAAAATAAATTCTCTCGGATATAAAGTTGTATCTGCTCCTGAAAACATTGAGTCAGCAAAACATTCTTGGTTTGACATAAAAAAGAAATTTTATTTCTGTTTGATATTTACTGTCCCCTTATTAATTTCAATGTTTATTCCTATTCACTTTTTTCATAATCCATACACGCATTTGTTTTTAACGCTGCCTGTTTTTGTTGTTGGCGCCTATCACTTTGGCAAAAGTGCTTACAACTCAATTAAAACAGGCATTCCAAATATGGATGTACTGATTATTCTCGGTTCGGGTGCGGCATTTATTTACAGTTTAACAGGTTTGATTTTAAATCTCGGTGAAAATTATTTATTTTTCGAAACATCGGCAAGCATAATAACATTAATACTTTTGGGCAATCTCCTCGAATACGAATCGGTTAAAAAAACAACATCATCAATAAATGAACTTGTAAACCTTCAGAAAATAATTGCAAAAAGAATAATTATCTTTAAGGAAACGCAAAACGAAAATATTGAAGAAATAGATGCAAAGAAAATACGCAAATCGGATTTACTATTAATAAATAATGGCGATAAAATTCCTGTTGACGGTTCAATATATTGGGGTGATGGATACATTGACGAGTCAATGCTCACAGGCGAAAGCTCCCCCGTGTTTAAAAAAATCAATGATAACGTAATTGGCGGAACAATTTTAAATTCCGGCAGCATAAAAATAAGAGCAACGGCTGTGGGAAATCAAACCGTACTTTCGCAAATCATTAATCTCGTAAAAAATGCTCAGCACGACAAGCCTGCAATGCAAAATCTTGCCGATAAAATAAGTGCAGTATTCATTCCCGTTGTAATCGGAATTTCATTAATTACTTTTACAATTCATTTCTTTTTCAATGTTGTGGGATTTCAGGAATCGTTGCTTCGAAGCATTGCCGTACTTGTAATTGCATGTCCTTGTGCATTAGGATTGGCAATTCCTACTGCTGTAATAGTTGGTGTGGGAAGGGTTGCCAAAAACGGAATTTTAATAAAAGGCGGGAGCGTTATACAGAATTTTGCGAATATCACGAAAATAGTTTTTGACAAAACAGGAACATTAACGACAGGCAATTTCAGAATAAAAAAAATTGAATATTATGATAAGTCGGAAGATACAGTAAAATCAATAATAGCAGGTATTGAAAAATATTCCACGCATCCTATTGCAAAATCCATTACGGTTGAATTAAAAAATACGGAGCCGTATCATTTTGAAAAAGTAAATGAAATAAAAGGAATAGGTTTATCTGCCGAAAGTGCTGACGGGAAAAAATATCAAATCGGCTCATATCAATTGGTAAAAGATTTAACAACCGACTTTTCGCACAACATATATTTAATCGAAAACAATAAAATAATTGCAACCATCGACATTGAAGACGAGATAAAACCCGAAGCAAAGCAAACCATAGAAATCCTGAAATCAAAAGGTATTGAATCTGTTTTACTCAGTGGCGATAAAAAAGAAAAATGTTTAGAACTCGCGAACAAAGTAGGGATTCAAAAAGTTTATTATGAAAAACTTGTTTCCGAAAAATATCAGATAATAGAAGAGTTGTCGAAAGAAAATAAAGTTGCAATGGTTGGTGACGGAATAAACGATGCGCCTGCGCTTGCAAAAGCAACCGTAGGAGTTTCGTTAAGCAATGCTACTCAGGTTGCAATTCAGTCGGCACAAATCATTCTTTTAAACGGCGATTTAAGTTTGCTTTTGAAAACACTTTCGATAAGCAAAAACACTATGGCAACGATAAAGCAGAATCTTTTCTGGGCTTTCTTTTATAATATAATTGCGATCCCGATAGCTGCTGCCGGTTTTTTAAGTCCGATGCTTGCAGCAGGAGCAATGGCATTTTCAGATGTATTTGTGGTGCTTAATTCTTTGCGGTTGAGAAGAAAAAGAATTGATTAATAATGTATTATCGTTTATAGAAATCAATTATATTTTCACATACATACGATATTTCACTTGAAGTAATTCCATAAAATAAAGGCAATCTTAATAATCTTTCGCTTTCTTTTGTTGTATAAACATCCTTGCCGTTAAACCTGCCATATATTATTCCTGCCGCAGAACTGTGCAAAGGAATATAATGATAAACGGTCATAATGTCTTTTGTTTTAAGGAATTCTACGAGCAATTTTCTTTCAGTAATATTTTTTGTTTTAATAAAGAAGATATGTGCATTGTGAGCACAATCCTTTGGAATAACCGAAATTTCTATAATTTTATCTTCGGCAATTTGCTTTAAATTTTCATAATAAAATTTCCAACTTTTCATTCTTTCGTTCAAAATTTTATCTGCATTTTCAAGTTGTGCGAATAAATATGCGGCATTTAGTTCGCCCGGCAAATAAGAAGAACCGATATCAATCCATGTATATTTTTCTACTTCGCCCCTGTAAAATTTTGAACGATTTGTACCTTTTTCCCTTATTATTTCAGCTCTTTCAATGTATTTTCCGTCATTAATTATTATAGCTCCACCTTCTCCGCATATCATATTTTTTGTTTCATGAAAACTAAATGTTCCGATATCTCCTATTGTTCCGAGAAATTTGTTTTTGTATTTCGCCATAATTGAGTGGGCTGCATCTTCAATTACAACTAAATTATATTTTCCGGCTATTGATAAAATTTTATCCATTTCACATGCAATTCCCGCATAATGCATCACAACTATTGCCTTTGTTTTAGACGTGATTGCAGATTCAATCAAATTCTCGTCAATGTTCATTGTATCAGGACGAATATCAACAAATACAATTTTTGCTCTCCTGAGTACAAAAGCATTTGCAGTTGAAACAAAAGTAAAAGACGGCATGATCACTTCATCTCCTTCTTTAATATCGGCAAGAATTGCTGATATTTCAAGAGCATGAGTGCATGATGTTGTTATAAATGCTTTTTTACATTTAATATTTTCTTCAAACCACTTGTTGCAAAGCAATGTGAATTCACCATCACCTGAGAGTTTATTATTCCGTAATACTTTTTTCAAGCACTCTATTTCATTCCCCAGATAAGTGGGTTTATTAAATGGTATCATTCACCGATAGTTTTTAGTTCAATAAAAATGTCAAATTCCTCAACAGTAAAAATAATATTTCGGTTTTATCCATTTCCTAATTATTTTTTTCAAGTAAAACAATATTCTCAATATGATGGGTGTGCGGAAACATGTCAATCGGCTGAATTTTAACGATTTTATAAGCATCTGCAAGCAAAGCGACATCTCTTGCCTGTGTTGCCGAATCGCAACTTACATAAATTATTTTATTTGAAGAAATCTTTTTTATCTGCTCTGTAACTTTAGGGTGCATTCCTGCTCTGGGCGGATCGGTGATAATCACATCAGGCATGCCGTTATTCATGATAAATTCATCATTAAGAATTTTTACAACATCACCACTGAAAAAATATGTGTTTCCAATTTTATTGATTACGGAATTCTCTTTAGCATCTTCAATGGCAGCACTCACGTACTCAATTCCAATAACTTTAAGTGCTTTATCGGCAATAAAATTTGCAATCGTCCCTGTACCGGTATATAAATCATAAACGATTTCATTACTTTTTAAGTCAGCAAATTCTTTAACTTTTTCATACATTTTTAAAGCCTGTTTAGAATTTGTCTGAAAAAAAGATTTCGGACCTATTTTAAATTTCAGATTCCCCATCTGCTCTGTTATATATGGCAAACCCATATATGTTTTCACTTCCAGATCTGATATTGTATCATTTCTTTTCCCGTTTATGACATAATTCAAAGAAGTTATTTTGGGAAATTTTTCACCTAAAGTATTTAAAAGTCTTTCAATATTTTCCTTGTTTTCGTAATAAAAAACCAGTATTACCATCACCTCGCCTTGTGTTGAAGTCCGGATAAACAGAGTTCTTAAAAATCCCTCACCCTTTCGAATGTCGAAAAATTCCAGGTCGTTTTTCAGGGCATATTCTTTTATAAATTGCCTTATGGCATTCGACGGCTCTCTTTGCAAATGACATTTATTAATATCAAGCACTTTGTCGAAATGCTTTTTTACGTGAAAACCCAACGCATTATTGCTTTCAGAATCACTGTTAATTATATCTTCTTTATTGGGGAAAAAACGGAATCTCTAAAAACTGAATTCGAGCTTGTTGCGGTAACAAAAAATCTCATCGGAAGAAATAATTGTTGAAATGGGAGGAACATCAACTTTTGCTATTCTTTGAAAATTATCTTCAACCTGCTTTTGTTTATACTTAACCTGTGCATGATAATCCAGGTTCTGCCACCTGCAGCCCCCGCAAATGCCGAAATGCTCACAAGCCGGCTCTACCCTGTCGGGTGAAAATTTTATGAAATTTCCAACCCTTGCTTCCGAGAAATTATTCTTTTCTTTAAAAATAATTAAGTCAACAACATCACCGGGAACAGCATTATCAATAAAAATAACTTTCCCGTCAACTTTTGCAATTGATTTACCTTCTGCTGCATAATCTGAAACCAATATATTTTCAATTATTTTATCTTGCATTTTATATTATTTTACACAAAACTAATGATAGTTGATTTAAAGTCGTTTTATACTATCATAAATAAATACATAATCTATGTATATTTATGAAATTATTTTATTTTTGTTGCAACCATTTGTGATTATATTTTGTCTTATTAATTACTAAGACAATTTATAAGAACAAATGTATTAAATAATGCAATTATTGTTAAGAAAATTTTGTCTTTAATATAATGAGCAAAGCACTTGTTTTATTATTAATTCCAAATAAATCAATATCCTTATGAAAAATACCAGCAATAATTTCCCTTTAAAGAGAAGTTTGGCTATAGCTGTTCTTCTTGTGGCTTTTATTTTTAGCCATATAGAAAAATTATATCCTCAGGCACAATGCGCATCGCCTGCTGCATTAACCATCGGAGCTAATGACCAAACCTGCAATTCGCGGGCATTTGGTTCCCTGGGAGCTGATTTTGACAACAACACTCCTGCCATTACAGGTATTACCAATACTTGTGGTGTTAACCAAACCTATGCGGGAAGCTGGTATTCTTTTACGGGTGACGGAACCAAAATCCGCGTGAAGATTTTCAATCAGAATCAGGCATCCGGTTTTCTGGTTTTCACAAACCCGACCTGCGGAGGTGCTATGACAGCATCACAATGTACAACTTTTGTTGATGATGAGTTGCCTCATGTTATGGATATTAACACTGTAAACGGAACTGTTTACTATATTGTTGTCTTCCGAACAGGAGGTTCAGCCACAATGAGCGGTTCAATTTGTGCTTTCAAAACAAACGGCCTCCCATATTCTTCATTATGTGATGCAACGCCTGCATCCATGACTGTTAGATCAAAAGACGTGGATTGTTTTTCAGGATACACGACTGTTTCAACAGCCAGTACAGTTGCGGCACCTGCAACTCCATGTGCATCTTCAAGTTTGGATGAATGGTGGGTAGGAACATTTACAGCTACAAGCACCAAAACTGAAATATTTTTATATGGAAAAGATGCATATAATGCTTCGATAGAAGTACTGCAAGGACCTTGCAGTGGCGGCATGGTTGATGTTTTTTGTAATGGCAATACAGGCTCCGATAAAGATCATCCTAACTGGGGAACGATGACTACAGTGCCCGGAACACAATACTATGTTGTAATCAGAACTTCATCAGCAGGTCTGGTAGGGCGCGTATGCGTTTACAACCAATCTGTAGAAATCGCGAAACCGCAATGCGCTGCAGGAATGTCGTTTGAAGATGGAGCGGGAGCCGGATGGCAAGGTCGTTATGGCGGATGGCGTTTGGCATGGACTCCTGCATGCAATCAGTTTACATGGGACACACCAAATACACCTGCAAATTTCAGTGGCGGAAGATTTATGATTACCTCAGGAACATCAAGAGACCCAAAAATTGAAATGGTACCTGTAGTTGCACCTGGCGGTGGAAGTTATTCTTTCCGTATGGGAGCTCCAGGAGGCGGTGTTACCACCATAGGTCAAACGGAAGGTTATTCTTTTACGGTTCCCGGTGATTGGAAAATGAGAAATCATGCTGCTGCCGAAACAATGCAATATTGTTTTACAGTTGACCCGAGTAACGCCGGGTTTGGATATAAATACTCATGCCTTATGGATAATCCTTCTCATAATGCCGTTCAACAACCATACTTTGAGGTTTATTTATATGAACAGGCAACAGGCACCAAAATAACGTGCGGAGAATATCAGCATTGGCCCGGCGACGGAAAATCACCTTTTTATTATGTAGGAAAAAGCACTGACGTCAGTGGTAATACCGGAAATTGCTTTACACCTTGGACAGATGTTCTGACTGATCTTTCAGGCTTTGCAGGGCAAACAGTATGCGTAATCATGAGGCAAAAAGACTGCTCGGGAAATTACACCGTTCCTAATAATCCGCCCTGGGATTCAGCAGAAGCAGGAAGCCACGGTGTTTACACATACATTGACACATACTGTATTCCCATGAAAATAGAATATCCCGAGGTTTGTGCTACCACATCAAACATCTTGATTTGTGCACCGTCAGGGTATCTGAGTTATACATGGGCAAACGGACCGGGTATGGTTCCGCCATTAAATACACGATGCGTAACTATCAATAATCCTGTATCGGGTACAACATATACCGTAACAATGATGTCATTTTCGGGATGCCCGGTTATTAAAAATGTAAAAATAAATGGTATACCAATGGTTACTTCTCTGGATACAATGCTGTGTCCGGGTGTAGGACCAATAACCCTGTCGGCGGTAGTAACAGATCCGACAAAAGATCCACCCTATACTTATACCTGGTCAACAGGTGCACAAACAACTTCAATAATAGTGAACCCATCTGTTTCTACAAGTTATATTGTAACAGTAACAAACGGAAGCGGATGTACAGGAACACAGCAAATAGTAGTAGGTAGAAAAACCTGTGCTCCGGCAGTTTTAGTAAATAATGCAACGGTATGTTTAGGTGTATGTGCAACATTAAATGCAACAGGTTCGGGCGGTACTACACCTTATACATATTCATGGTCACCTTCTGCAGGATTAAGCGGTACTTCAGGAGCAACCGTTACAGCCTGCCCAAATACCACAACTTCTTATATTGTAACAATAACCGACCAACCCGGCGTCACCGCGACGGCACGGAGTGTAGTTACCGTAAATCCGCTGCCTAATATCACCGCTACGGGTGGAACTATCTGCCTTGGGCAATCAATAAATATTAGTGCAAGCGGAGGGGTAGCATATAGTTGGAATACAGGACAATTTACCAATCCTCTTAATGTCACGCCTAATACAACAACAACTTATACTGTTACAGGAGTGAATGCCAACGGATGTACTAATACTGCATTTTGTGTTGTAATTGTAAATCCTTTACCTACAATAACTGCCATCGGAGGCACGGTTTGTAATGGCTCTTCAACACTAATAACAGCAGGCGGAGGAAATACATATACATGGAGCAATGGAGTTCAGGGCAACTCACAAAATGTAACACCCAATGTTACCACAACTTATTGTGTTACCGGAACTGATATTAACGGATGTACCGGAACTGCATGCTGTGTGGTAGTGGTAAATAACAATATTACACCAACAGTAAATAATCCGACGATTTGTACAGGAGCGACGGTAGTCTTAACAGCAAGCGGAGGAAATAATTACACATGGACCCCGGGCGGACAGACAGGCCCATCAATAACAGTGACACCACCGGTAACAACAACATATTTTGTCAGTTCCACCAATACTTTCGGATGCACAGGAACTGTTGTTGCCACTGTAACTGTTAATCCTCTTCCAAACATTACGGCAACAGGAGGCACTATCTGTCTTAACATTCCGATAAATATAAGTGCAAGCGGAGGAACAACATATACATGGAATACTCTTTCAAACAGCAATCCTTACAATGTAAATCCTGGAGTAACTACAACTTATACGGTAACAGGAACCGACAACAACACATGCACGAACA
>JAQUPB010000099.1 GCA_029004185.1 Bacteroidales bacterium
ATTGTCCGTGCAATCTAAAGAAATACTGATTTTTTCTGAATATTGCCGAAACAGAATAAAGCGGAATGTTCCGCTTATGCAATTCGATAATGTAATTAAACCAGAATTCATATTTAATGAATACTGCAATTTGCGGGTTTACAAGTTCAATGAACTTTTGCGCATTCGAAATTGTATCAAGAGGGAGATAAAATATGTAATCTGCTTTTTCATATTTTTTCCTGACTTCATATCCCGAAGGTGAAAAGAAAGTCAGTAATATTTTATATTGCGGATATTCTGATTTTATTTTCTCAATCAATGGTCTGCCCTGCTCAAATTCCCCAAGAGATGAACAATGAAACCAGATAATTTTATCACTTCCGCTTAAAGAAGTTTTTATATTTTCGAAAATCCCTTTTCTTCCTCTCAGCCACAACTTTGCTTTATCATTAAATAATGAAGCAACATTAATTGCAAAGTAGTACAGCCAAATTGATATATTATATAAAAAACGCATCGGGATTATTTATATTTCCGTAAAATTTTTCAAAAGCTGTAGTCCGTATTCATGGCTTTTTTCGGGATGAAACTGTGTTCCATAAATATTTCCGCTCTGCAATGCCGAAACAAAATTGCATCCGTAATCGGTTGCTGTGAGAACATCATCATTGTTATCGCAAACCACATAATAACTGTGAACAAAATAAAACATTGAGTCATCGGGAATACCTTTCAGTAAAATATTTTCTTTTTTCCTGATTATTGAATTCCAGCCCATGTGAGGGACTTTTAGTTTAGTATTGTCAATGTTGAAGCGTATTGTTTTTCCTTTAATCCAGTTCAACCCGGCAACATTTCCCTCTTCGCTGAAACCTGTAAGCAATTGCATTCCGAGGCAGATTCCTATTATAGGGATTTTCTCATTCAGAACTTTTTCATTTAAAGCATCGAGCAAACCGAATTCCCTGAGGTTTTTCATTCCGTTTGCAAAATGACCGACACCCGGAAGTACAAGCTTCGAAGCATTTTTAATATCATCAACCTTTGACGAAATAATTGCCTTGGTGCCGATTTTGTTGAACTTATTCAAAACCGAGCGCAGATTGCCCATTCCGTAATCGATTATTACTATCATAATTTAAATTATGATTACATATGAAAAATTGATGGTTTGAAAAGTGATATTAAAACCTTATATTTACTTTTAAAGATAATGGATAGATGTAATTTATAAAATAACCCTTATCTGTATATTTTCCAAGATGCTTCCCGCTAGAATAACTGCTGCCATGCATATCGTAATAAATTTTCGAACTTAATTCCTGATAAGCTATTTGCAAATATGTTGAGGTCGAAATTGAAACAAATGAATTTATATTAAAAATTAAACTTGCCAATGGAGCAATGCCGACAGAATAATTAAAATCATCATACCTGTCGTTTCTACTACTGCTATAAGTACTTGATTTGTCTCTAAAAGCAGTTCCAAAAATGTCAAAACCAAATTCAAATGACCATTTTTTATATAATTTTATTTGTTTTTCCAACCCGATTCCACATGTGTATGACAATCCGACAAAATTACCTCCCGTAGTGTCTCTGGTAACGGTAGTAGAATAAGAAGTATGAGTAGAATCAAATACATTTCCTTTTTCATTAATTTCATTCTGGTAAACAGAAGCTCCAACCCTCAATGCAAGATTATTTTTAAAATGCCTTTTATAAATAAGCATATACGGGTCAAGTGTTACCTGACTATTGTTAAAGTTAAAAAATTGACTCATCAAATATGTAATGTCAATATTTAAAGTGTTATCATGTTTTTTTACAGTATCGGTTTGAGTAACCTGAGAAAAAACAATTAATGAACTACCGGTCATTAATAATAAAACAATCACTTTTTTCATATTCTGATTTTTACAATTTTAAAATTGTCTGTATCGGATGCCGACTATAAATATTTACCCCAATGCAAACCTCACCCTTCACAAATTCACAATTTCACAACTTAAATTCTTGTCGGGATGGCGGGATTTGAACCCGCGGCCCCTACGTCCCGAACGTAGTACGCTACCAGGCTGCGCTACATCCCGATTGATTTAGCAATGCAAAGATAAATTTATTTTTTTAATTTGTTATTAATTACTGACTGTTTATAAATTCCCTACTTTGCGTTGCATTATACATCATAACATTTAATATTTCTTTGGTTGCAACGCTATGTATGCTGGTATTTCTTTTCCCCGTGCTGAAGCACGGGGTTACCAATATTTAAACCCTACGGGTTTTATTTCAAATAAACTTACTTCATATACAAACATTACACATCGTCAGAGCCATCAATCATAAAAAGTCTAAAATCTTACAACTGATTACCGGTCAATGGTTACCGATTACCGGTTGCCTGCCACTTTAACAACTCTCCCCTCATCAATATATATCAGCACTCTTTCTTCAACTTCATATCCCAGATCCTTCAGCAATCCCGCATATTCATTTATCTGCTTTTTGTGTTTTTCTTCTTCTTTTCCTGTTTTAAAATCAATTACTGTTGCCAGATTATTTTTTAAAATTATTCTGTCGGGACGGTATGTTCTGCCGTCTTTTATTATTTCTTTTTCGGATTTAACAATTATTCCTTCTTTAAAATACGGTTTTATTTCAGGATTCGAAAGCAAAAGAATTATTTCTTCCTTTAATTTTTCTTTTTCTGTACTCTTTAATAATCCTTCTGAATGAATTGAATTTACAGCAGGTTCAACATCAGCAACAGCATTGATTTCCGAAAGCAAATCATGTATGAGCACTCCCCTCTGTTTCTTCAGGAATGCCTCATCATTCCATAAATCGGGAGCATTTTTTCTTAATAAAACTTTATCATGCCAGTTGTTGTAAATAAATGAATTTAATCTGATCACATTTTCATTACTTTCCTTCTTTTCGTTGACTGCAATTACTTTAGGGGTTTTTGTTCCGAGTTCGTAAAGAGTCTTGTTTTCATTATAATCACCTTTTGCAACAAAATAATTTTTAATAATACCCGAAATATCATCTTTCTTTCCATCACTTTTTGTAAATACATACAGTCGTTCTTCCGGTCGTGTCATTGCAACATATAAAACATTAAGTTCATCAAGAAAAGTTTTATTTTCTTCTTCCTCATAAACTCCGCTGTAATCCGAATGTAAGAGTTTTTTATTCAGTGAAACCAAAACCGAATTCATGTTCTTAATTCCCTTGTCTTCAACATTCAGCCAGACATAATCGGTTAGTCTGTTTGTTTTCCAGCCGGCAAAAGGGAGAATGACAACAGGGAATTGCAACCCTTTTGCTTTGTGAATTGTCATTATCCTCACTGCATTAATTTCTTCGGGCATCGCTAAAGATTTTTTTTCTTTTACTTCTTCCCACCAAACAAGAAAATCAGATAAATTATCATTGAATCTGGAACTATATTCCAAAACCAGATCAAGAAAAAACTGAATGTAAATATTGGATTTAATATTGAGTTTGAAAATATTTACAAGTTTTTCTGTAATATCATATATATTAACATCCAACAATTCCGAAAAAGATACTTCAAAATTATTTTTCTTAAGAAAATCCGTAAATTCAGCAACATTCAATTTAACAGTGTTTCCGAATATTTCTTTATAATCTGTATTGATGTGATTTTTATCAGCGAGATATCGCAGAATTTCGGCTTTTGCAATATTATCTTCCTCATTCATCAGTAATTTCATGAAAGACACAACAAAACATACATCGGGAGAGTTGCACAGTAAAAGCGATTCGGAAGAAACAACGTTTACGTCATTCTCTAGCAGAAAAACCGCTGTTTTTGTTGCATCATCATTTGAACGGCAGAGAATGGCAATATCGCTCAATTCGTATCCATCAGTTTTAGCTTCATTTATAACATTCAGAATTTTCACCAGTGTTAGTCCTTCATATTCATCAGCAGCAATAAAGTCAACGCCAACGTAGCCGCCATCACTGTTTTTCTTTACAAGCTGTTTTACATCCTCATATATTTTTTTGTATTTATCGTTCAATTGTTCTGAAGTAATGCCGAAAAAATCATTATTGAATTCAACTATTGCCTTTTTGCTCCTTCTGTTTACATCAAGCTTTTGCTGAATATAATTTTGTTTCAGGATATTTTCTTTTTCAGAAATGATTTCACTTTGCGGTTTGTATATTTCGGGCAGATTGCTGAATTGTTCAACTTCGCCGCTGCGCCACCTGTAAATTGCCTGCTTTCCGTCACCCACAACCATATTGAAATCTGAATTCGCAAGTGAGTTTTCAATTAACGGCAAAAAATTCTGCCATTGCATAACCGATGTATCCTGAAATTCATCAATAAGAAAATGATGATACTTCACTCCTATGCGTTCGTATATAAACGGAACCGGCTCGTTAATGACAATATCAGAAATCAACTTGTTGAATTCGGAAATGTGAGTTTTATCGGGTTGCTTTTTATATTCCTCAATTAATTTTTCAATTTCATTCAAAAGCGCTATCTCATATATACTCCTGTTTATTAATGAAAACAAAACATAATCGGATTTTTCCTTTTCTATTATCTGCCGTGCATTTTCATAAATTGAAATCAATTCGGGTTTTATTTCATCAATGAGTTTCTTTGTTGGTTCATCAATTTTTTTTGTATAAAATTTATCATCATTTATGGCTCCTGTCACATAAGAATTAGGCACCAGCAATTCAACATCGCCATCAAACCGCGCAAGTTTTTCGAAATACTTCGGTAATCCGCTTTCACCGTGAAAAAAATCCGCAAATTCAATATTTTTCAATTTTATTATGTCAATGCCTTTTTTGCCAATATCATTTATTTTGCCTTCAAACAATTTCATTTTTTTGTAAAATAAACTTCTCAATTCAAGAAAATCTTTAATCGAAAAGCTTTTTAAATGTCTGAAATGACTATATGTATCTTCTTTAAAAAGATTTTTTGAAAAAGCGAGAATATCATTTTCAACCTTCCAGCTTTTCTCATCTTCAATTTTTGATTCGATAAATTCGACAAGAGCTTTTGTAATATCTTCATCACTTCCTGCTTTGTTCAGAAGGATGCTAATAACATGTTCAAGAATGAGTTCTTCGTCGAGTTCAACTTCGAAATTAAAACCAACTTTCAGATCATTTGCAAAACTCCTTATTATTTTATGTGTAAACGAATCTATTGTTCCTATTGCAAAATCGGAATAATTGTGAAGTATTGTATTAAGAATATTCTTTGCTCTCGCCTGAATAATATTTGCATCAATGTTTAATTCATTCTTTATTTGTTCCAGCAGGTTTTTTGTTTGTTCATTTTTCAAAACAGGCAAATCGAACAATGTGTCGATTACGCGTTGTTTCATTTCTCCGGCGGCTTTGTTGGTGAACGTTATTGCAAGTATGCTTCGAAATTTATCGCAATCATCATCGGCAAGAACCAGTTTCAGATATTCTTTTACAAGCGTAAAAGTCTTTCCCGAACCGGCAGATGAACGATATACAGTGAAGTTTTTCTGAGGCACTTTGTATTCTTTTAAATTTTATCAAAAGTAATATTTTATGGCAATGAAAGCAAAAAATAGTATCAAGTAGCAAGTATAGGTTTAGGCAGAAGATTCTAAATACCAAAGAACATATATAAATTTTTATATATGTTTGGATTTTCAATAAAAAAAAGATTCCATCTTTTCAAAAAGATGGAATCTTTCGTATAAACTAAAATATATTTTATCCTTTAATTTTAGGAGATTTATTGTTTTTAAGAGTGAACTTATAATAATCGGTTAATTCTTTGCTCATTTTATTTGATTTTCTTTTAATGGTATTAATTCCATGATTGATTCTCATTTCGTGAATGGCATCACTTGAATGAAGTACAAGAGCACCGCCCCCGGCTGTGCAAAATGTACCAATGCATAAATAAAAAGCTAATTTGCAAATCATATAATTAAGTTTTCAGTTAGTGTTTTTTTATTTTGACGCAGTAAAATTAAGATATTCTTTTGAAAAACAAAATTTTAAGTGTTTTATTTTATTTTAAAATAATTTATTTCATCAAGCAAGTCTATCCCTTCATTGGCAAGTTTTTTCTCCAACGGCTGCAAAGACAGGTTTTCGGGGTCGAGTTTTACTATTGCATGAAAAGTTTCGTAATAGTTGGGATTTATGCAGGAAACAACCAGTGTTTTCTCATCTTTAAGATGCCATTTGAAAAAATAATAATCTGTATTTATGGATTGTTTAACAATCAATGAGGAATTTTTCAGGAATTCTAGTTCAATTACATTTCCCTTGTACGTTCCTTTCCACTTACCCGTTAACAGATTTTTCTTTTCTTTTAAAATACTTCTCTGGGGATAAAAAATAAAACATCCGCAAAATAGAAGCAATAAAAAGAATATTTTAACATTAAAACTTCTGACTTCCGGCCTCATACATTCGACATAATAATGGCACCATTATCAACGTTGAAAATTTTATGTTCGCTTTTAACTTTTTCGAACACATTGTTTATTCTCTGCATTTCGGTGTCGGTAATAAAAATCTGTCCGAAGTTATTATCCGAAACGAGTTTAATAATCTGTTCAACCCGCAGATGGTCGAGTTTATCAAAAACATCATCAAATAAAATAACAGGCTTGAATTTCTTGATTTCTGCCAATAAATCGAACTGAGCAAGTTTGAGGGCAATGATAAATGACTTCTGTTGTCCCTGTGAGCCGAATTTTTTGGCAGGAAATCCATCGAACATAAAAACAAGGTCGTCCTTATGAATACCTGTTGACGTATATTGCAACATCCTGTCTTTTTCGACATTATCGCTCAGTAATTTTTTAAAATCATTTCCTGAGAGTTGCGAATTGTATTCCAGTCCGACTTTTTCATTATTTAAAGAAATGAACTTATAATATTTTTCAAATACCGGTTTGAAGTTATCGACAAATTCAGAACGCTTTTTATGAATTTCGTTGCCGAGAGGAACTATCTGTTCATCCCATATTTCAAGATTTTCCTTATTATATGTTCTGCTTTCGGCAAAACGCTTAAGAAGGCTGTTCCTCTGAAAAACGAGTTTATTATAATTTATAAGGTTATCGAGATAAACTTTATCGTACTGTGAAATTATGCTGTCAACAAATTTCCGCCTTATTTCGCTGCCGCCAATAATTATTTCACTGTCGTCGGGAGAAACTATCACAAGAGGAAAATAACCCACATGGTCGGCTAAACGCGAATATTCCTTTTTATTAAGTTTGAATTGCTTTTTCTGGTTCTGCTTAAGTCCGCAATATACGTTTTCGGAATTGTCGTCTTTTACATAAGTTCCCTGTATTACAAAAAACGATTCGTTATGCTTTATGTTCTGGCTGTCCATTAAATTGAAATAACTTTTGCAAAACGACAAATAATAAATGGCATCGAGAAGATTTGTCTTTCCCATTCCGTTGTTGCCTACAAAACAATTTATTTTTTCGGAAAATTCAATTTCAACTTCGTGGAAGTTCTTGAAATTTGTAAGTAAGAGTTTTTGTAAATACATCTTTAGTTTACAGTTTACAGTTTAAAGTTTATAGTTTAAAGTTTGTTAAGCTAAAATGTCAATTACAAACAAACAATTAAAATTTGCTTAAAAGCACTTTAAAATTAATATTTTGTAAATTTATTCCAAGAATTCGCAAAAAAAAATTATTTTTGTAAAAATAACCATTTGCAAAATCAAATTTAAACAACAAAATATGGCAAAAGAACCCGAAAACACTGAAGTAAAGAAGAATTCACTAAAACATTTTTTTACGCGAAGCGAAGAATACATTAATGAAAATCAAAAAACCGTATCAATAGTGGTAGGTGTTATTGTCGGTATTTTATTAATTTATTTTGCATACAAGAAATTTTATCTGGCACCACGTGAAATAGAAGCGCAGTCGCAAATGTATAGTGCCGAAAACTATTTCGATAAAGATTCCCTGAAGTTCGCATTGAACGGCGATGGCAATAATCCCGGTTTTCTTGAAATCATTGACCAGTACGGTTCAACAAAATCAGGTAACCTGGCTCATTATTATGCAGGTATGTGTTACCTGAAATTAGGACAATTCCAGAATGCAATAGATCATCTTGAAAGTTTTAAATCCGACGACCAGCTGGTTAAGACTCTAGCCATAGGAGCTGTCGGCGATGCTTACCTTGAACTCAAACAAACAGATAAAGCCATTGAGTATTATACAAAAGCTGCAGAAAGAAAAGCGAATACACTTACTTCACCCTATTTCCTTAATAAACTCGCAAATACTTACGAGGATAACAATCAACTTGACAAAGCAATTGAAATATATCAGCGACTGAAAAAGGAATATCCTAAATCTTTTGAAGCAAAAGAAGCCGAAAAATATATTGCAAAAATCAAAGCAAAAACAGGACAATAACTTTTACAAAATAAATTATACAGATGAAAACGAACTTAAATCCGATTTTATTTTCTGTTGCAATAATAATTGCCGCAATAGTTATTGGAAATGCATATGTTAAAAAAGCAAAAGTTGAAAGAACAATTTCTGTAACCGGGTTGGGTAAAAAAGATTTTACTTCGGATTTAATTGTATGGGAAGGAAATTATTCAAAAGAAAACATGGATCTTAAAGTTGCTTCAGCAGAACTTGAAAAGGATAAAAAAGTTATTGATGAATATTTATTGAAAAACGGAATTAATAAGAAGGATATAGTGTTTAGTGCAGTTGGAATTAACAAGAAAACCAAAAAGAAATATTCAGATGACGGAAGATTTATTGGAGAAGATTTTGAAGGATATATTTTATTCCAGTCGATTCAAATATCATCAAGGGAAGTTGAAAAAGTAGAAACTATTTCCCGTAAAATCACGGAACTTATAAACCAGGGTATTCAATTCTATTCAGAACCACCAAGGTATTATTTAACAAAATTAGCTGATTTGAAAATCGAATTAATTTCAAAGGCAACGGAAGATGCAAGAGCAAGAGCTGAAAAGATTTCCGAAAAATCAGGAGGAAATATTGGAGGTTTGGTTTCTGCTCAAATGGGAATTTTTCAAATAACAGGACAAAATTCAGATGAGGAATATTCATGGGGAGGTACTTTTAATACTTCTTCTAAAGAAAAATCAGCTTCGATTACAATGAAACTCACATACAAAATTGAATAAGCGAGCAAAGTGTAAATAACAAGGGTTCAAGCACTTATTTGCCAGACCACTAAAATATCTACAACTTATATGCCTTCAAAGAAAACTAATTTATCATCCTATAATAAAGAAGCAATACGCGTTCATCCGAAAGCGATGATAGGGATTGTAGTTTCGGAATGGAATAAAGAGATTACCGAAAAGCTATACAAAGGAGCGTTTGATACTTTAACCGAGTTGGGAGTAAAAAAAGAAAACATAATAAGAAAGAATGTACCCGGAAGTTTCGAGTTGCCTTATTGCGCAAAATTTTTGCTCGAAAATACCTTTGTTGATGCAGTGATTTGTCTTGGTTGTGTAATTCAGGGGGAAACCCGGCATTTTGAATTCATATCAGGCGCCGTAGCAAATGGCATAATGCAACTTAACGTAAACCAGAACATACCGGTTATATTCGGGGTACTTACAACCGATACA
The DNA here is from genome assembly GCA_029004185.1 of Bacteroidales bacterium. Taxonomy (GTDB): domain Bacteria; phylum Bacteroidota; class Bacteroidia; order Bacteroidales; family JAHJDW01; genus JAQUPB01. Next base: position 9,650 of record JAQUPB010000099.1, read on the forward strand.
ACTGAACAGGCAAGAGAAAGAGCGGGCGGCAGACATGGAAACAAAGGAACTGAAGCTGCAGTTACAGCTCTGAAAATGATGAACTTGTAAAAACCATGGCAGAATTTAACGGATTTGGTTATTATAATTATTTTTCGTAACCTTGCCATCGTTTTAACGTATAAAAAACAAAAATCGAAAATATAACTCACAAAATATTTTTAAGAATAAATTAAAAAAACTAAATATCATGGAAGAATTACAAGTAAATCAGGACCAAGAATTAAACCCTGAAAACGCTGAAAAAAAGAAAAAATCAGGTGCAGCTATTTTTATTATAATAATTGCCCTGTTATTGGTCGGCTTGGTTGGCCTCGGCTGGTTATATAACAAACAAAAAACCGAAAAAGAAACAGCAATTGCAAAAGAAAAATTAATGACTCTTAAAGCCGATTCTCTTATAAAGGAAATCGACAAACTGAAGGTTGATTTGACGACTGTAACTGCAGAAAGAGATTCTTTGAATGATGTTGTAATTGCCGATTACATCAAGAAACTTGATGCAATTAAAGCCGAATTGAGAGCAGCAAGAAATTCGGGTTATTCAGCCCCGGTTGAAAACACAGGTTACTCAAAAGGCGGCTTCAGAGCAAAATACGATGCTTTGAAAAAAGATTATGACAATCTTTCCGTAGAAGTAGGAAAGCTTATTGCTGAAAAGAAGCAATTACAAGCCGAACGCGACAGCTTAAGAGTACATTGCGACCAGTTGCAGGCACGCGCAACCCAGCTCGAAACTCAAAACAAAGACCTTACAGACAAGGTTACTCTGGGTTCGATTCTTTCTGCCAACAGCATAGTTTCTAATGGCGTAAGAGGTGCCGGTTCTAAAGAAAAAGAAACTGCCAAAGCAAGTAAAGTACAGAAAATTAAGGTTAAATTTAAAGTGGGTAAGAATTTAATTACTCCAATGGGACCAAAAGTTGCTTACATAAGAATTCTTGCTCCAAATGGCAATGTTTTAGCTCAGGGCGTTGACGATTCCAATAAATTTCAATCAGGCGGTGAAGACCTTGTTTTCACTATAAAAAGAGATTTTGATTACGGCAACGTTGAAATTGAACTTACCACTTATTTCACCCCAAAAGAAAAGCTGGCAGCAGGCAACTATAAAGTTGAAATATATTCTGACAGCGATTTAATTGGTAACGCAGGCTTTAATCTCAAATAAGATATACTGATTTATTAAAAAAGCCGCCGGAAACCCCGGTGGCTTTTTTTATTCACTTTTACATAATTAATCTGATGAAATACTTTATTTAAAGTATTAGAAGTTTATAATCAGTTTGTGGTTTGTTGTTTGTGGTTGGTAAATATCAAGAAAATAAAATCGCAAATTGAAAACCTGTTAGTAGTCAACATAAAGGGACTTAATCCCTATACTCTACGCTCTCTGCTCTCTGCCCCCTGCCCTCCACCCCACGCTCTCAGCCCAATACATCAATCCGTAAGTTGCTATTTTAACAACAAACGACAAACAACAAACCCTTCAAACAAATATTATCAATTATTTTATGTTTTTATTACTTTTGAACCAAACTAATTCAATTATAATGAAATTATTTTCATTGACTGCCGATAACTTTATGATTGATGGAGGTGCCTGCTTCGGGGTTGTTCCAAAATTATTATGGGCAAAATAT
>JAQUPB010000100.1 GCA_029004185.1 Bacteroidales bacterium
AAACAATTATGAAAACATAAATATAAAAAGGAGTAATGTCGTGGTTTGCAATTTTATTTACAATCAGGAAAACTGCAAATGCAACGTATGGCATCAGGAATCCCAAAATTCTTTTCGTTCCCATTTTAAGATTAAAAGCTCCAACGGATGAAGTCCATCTGCCAATCATTAAGCTCGCCCAGAAAAGTGAAATAAAAGGTGCAATTTTATCGGTTGGTGTATGCAAATTTTGCCGCATAAATTCGGGCAAGTTGCTTGCTGTTGAAACTTCAACTCCCACATAAACAAAAATGGCTATCATTCCCAAAATAAGCTGCGGATATTTCAACGCACTTTTTCTTTCGGCAACAACGGGAATATCGCTTTTATCATCATCGGTAACAGAATGAATTTTATTCGGAACAGATGAAAATTTAAATATCAATGCGAAAATAATAAATACTGCCCCGAGAATAAGATAAGGATTTTTAACGCTATCCATACTTGCCACAGAAACACTTCCGAGTTTAACACTTCCGAAAATTGCAAAACTCACAAGTAAGGGACCAATAGTTGTTCCAAAGTTGTTCACCCCTCCTCCCAGACTTAGTCTTTGTGAGCCTTTTTTAGGGTCGCCCATTATAGCTGCCAATGGATTAGCAGCTATCTGCTGTAAAGAAAATCCCAGGCCGACAATAAACAATCCTGTAATCATTAAAAGGAAAGAAGAAGACTGTGCGGCTGGATAAAACAGCCATGTTCCAATAGCAGAAATAATAAGTCCGAGAGCAATTCCGTTTTTATAACCTATCCTGTTTAATATATCTCTGCCCGATAATCTGGAAACAAAATAATAAATTAAAGAACCGACAGTATAGGCGACATAAAAGGCAAAAGAAATCATTTGTGCCTGCCATTGTTCTAATTTCAGATTTTCTTTAAATACCGGAATTAAAATATCGTTGCTTGCCGCAACAAATCCCCAGAAAAAGAAAACTGTGATAAGGGTTGTTAATCCGGTTGAACTGTTTTGTGATTTTTGCATGTGATTTTTTTTGCAAATTTAAGAAAATTTGAACATCATGAATTTTACAATCTGCCGACTACTTAAAAAGATTCTTTTGCGCATGCTGCCCGTAAAAAGAAAAGGCACAGAAATTCATCTGCACCTTTTCAACCATGAGAACTAAATTTACTTAATTACTAATTTAGCAAGAAAAGAACGACCTTTATCTGAAAATTTTATCAGATATTTTTTTTTTTAGAATTTCATTGAACAACAAGTTTCCCTGAACCTATAAATTTTTCATTCAACATAACTTTATACAAATACATTCCTTCCGCTAAATTCTTTTTTTCGAGAATTAATTTATCTGTTGAAATATTTGTAAATACTGTTACTTCTTTTCCCAATAAGTTATACAAATGAAAACTTAAATCACCACCTGATAATTTATTTATGTTTGAGAAATCTATTGTAGCACTTTCGCTGAAAGGGTTTGGGTAAATGGTAAAATTATTTATTATATTCTCGATTTTTTGTTGAGACGTGGGAGTAATATATTCATAAGCGCCTGCGTCAGGGGCAGTACCTGAATATGCCATGCTTACTCCCAAACCTGATGTCCATGTTAAACTCTTGTCAATTGTAATATTATTTGTTGAATAATTTATACTGGTAATTTGCGCTGTTTCTATTTGTCCCTGCAATTGAATTATATCTCCGTTTGTTATTCCAAATCCGTCAATAAAATAACTTGCATCAGCCACCGGAATAATGGTTCCACTTCCTGCGCTTGTTGTTGTTGTGAGAAATGCACCTATATTTATTGCCGGGCTCGTTGACTGCAAATGAAAATCAAAATTATCGATATTGGCAACATTTTCCGGAAAACTGATGTTAACGAATTTTGGATTTGCTGTACTTACAGTGTTTCCTGCAATTGCAGCCAACGGCGTAGAATTATATGAGGCAGTGGCATAATAGTTTCCAAGTATGGTCTGAAGAGCATAATTGGTATAATAGAAATACATATCTCCAGAAGTGTTCAGGTAAAATAAATTATTTTTTAATGCATTGCTCACAATAGGTATTGCAGGGTTGTTTCCGGCAACATTGTCGAAAACAAAGCCAAATTTATAGCGATATTCATTTATAGATAACCAGGCGTTCTTATAAAAAACATTGTGGTAAACGCGGCAATATCTGGAGTCATAATTTCCGGTGCCATCAGCATAAAAAGCCATTCCGGGTCCTTCATTCAGAAAACACAAATTATTTCTCACTATCATATTCGGGCTTCTTACACTTATTCCTGACCCTCCTCCGGAATCATCAATTGAAGCGCCTGAAAAAGCAATCTTGTTTCCTTCAATTACATTCCAGAAGCAATTACTTGGTACATCATCATATATTCCTATGTTTCTGTTGCCGCATAAATTCCCGGTTGAAGGTCTGTTGCAACTTGTCCAGTCTTCATTGTGAAATGTATTATTTCTTATGATATTATATTTTGCTGCAATTTCCATAACATGGTGCCCGCCATGATAAAATGTATTGTTTTCAATTAAATTGTATGATGTATTATCATTCGCAACATCCCAAGCACCAACAGATATAAGCCCTCCGATATCATCATTTGACGTCATATAACCTGATCCGCCAATTATGCAATTTGCAATCCTGTTATACTGGGCATTAGTAGTCAAATGAATGCCTGTAGGCCATCCGCCCGTATCAGTGGAGTTGATAAGTGTACAGTTAATCAGCCACACATGATTAGTTGTTCTCATATTAGCAAATACTTTATTGCCATCGGCATTAATTCCGTCAATGGTTATGTATGATTTACCCTGCACACTTATTGCATTATTTGTTCCGGTTATTTTTGGTATTTCGCCGTTATATGCTTTAAATAAAATACGATTAGTTGAATTTCCGCTGTTTGCCGGAGCCAAACCTGTTCCATAAGTTCCGCCACGCAAATAAACAGTATCGCCGGCAGCGGCATTAGTGTTTGCGGTAGCCATACTGCAAGCTGAAGTTCCGCTTAAAGGAGTTTTGCTCTTGGCGTTTGCCCATGTTGCGCCTCCATTGGTGCTAACCCAATATATGTTGGCGTCAGTAACCAGTGAGAATCCGGATAACATTGCAAAAATTGCAACGATAATTAAATTTGTTTTCATATTATTTAGTTTTAGTTTTTATGCAAATGGCGAATTAGTCCACAATCAATTTTGCCGTTACAGTATGCTTTTGTCCTTTAATGGTAAAGAAATACAGTCCGCTGTTAAGTTGCTTACAATTAATTTCAAACTGTCTGCCGTTGAGTTGTGTTGATTTGATGATTTCTTGTCCGACCAGGTTGTAAACTGTCAAGGTAGAATTATTCAAGTCAAAATTTGTTTTTATTGTTGCAGATGTCTTAACCGGGTTGGGAAAAATACTTATAACCGAATTGTCTGTATATTCATCAATTCCTGCTGAACAAGAAAAGAGGCAGTATGTAATTGTGCCTGCAATTGTTCCCGTGTTTAAGTCAACATTCCCTCCTGTCAGGTCACAAAAATCAAAAGTCCCGCTCATTGAAGCTGAATTCCATGTGTTGTTGGAAACACAGAATTTACCGGATCCCTTTATCTGATTACCATTATGCCAGTCGCTTTGCACTGTTACCGTTCCATTATTGGTAAATATTGCAGGTGATGCCAATGTGTCTATGTTGGAGAAGTCGTTAGTTGCTGTTATAACTCCTGTGCTTGAATTTGTGAAACTTTTAGAGTTGCAAAAGTCATTTGAGGTTATTGTGCCGTTATTAGTAACAGTTTCAATGTTCAAAAAATTAACGGATGTAATTGCTCCATCGTTGTTTATTGTACCTCCTGTATAATTCAAAAATTGTAAAGCATTTATTGTTGCTCCATTACTAATAGTTAATGTTGAAGAGTTGAATAAACTATCAGATTGAAACATTCCATTATTATTAACTGTGCCAGAAATTAAAGGAACTCTTGCAACATTGAAAGAGCCGTTTACTGTCAGTGTTGCCGTTCCGGTTGGATAATTAAGAGAAAATGCTCTCATTGGCGAACTTCCATTCAAAGCTCCTGATGCATTTATTGTAACAGACCCTGATATATGGCCATAGTCAACATCTAAGGTTACTGTGTGATTAATTATCACAGTGCCGCTACCCACCGGGGGCGTTCCACCCCAAGTAGCAGGATTTGACCAATTACCATTGGCAACAGTGGTTTGTGCATTAACTGCCAGCGTGCAAACAAGTCCGGTTAGCACTGTTAAAAATCGTAGGATTGTTTTCATTTTCATTGTTTTTGATGGTTAGTAAAATTTATTTTCTGTTGTCTTTTGTGCTTTGTGCATATCTTATTTTTTATTGCACAATCAATTTTCCATTTCCGATTATTTCGTTGTTATTGATGAGCCGGTAAAAATACATTCCATTCTGTAGTTCGCCTTTATCAACATTAGTTTCTTTACTAATTAAAGAAATATTTTTCACTTCTTTTCCGCATACATCGTAAATTTTCATCACAGCATTTCTTAATATGGTTGCATCAGAAAAATTTACCGTAAATGATGTATTGAAAGGATTTGGAAACATTCTAACGGCAGCAGATGAATTCAATTCATTAATTCCACCGGTAGTGATTGAAGCCGTTACTTTAGTTCTACTGCTGGGACAAGGTTGTTTCGTCACTTCCCAGTCATAGAAGAAATAATAACAAGTAGTTGGACCCGGGTTGGCGCTTGAAGTAGTGATAGAAAGTAAACTATTGCTGTATGGATAAGGCAGCGAAGTAGTTTTCTTGTTCCTGTATAAATTTAAAAGTGAACCACTAACTTTAATGAAGTATCCTGTACCTTTGGGTATATCAAAATTAAGAGTAATTCTGCTCATACCTGCAGGTATATTAATTGTAGCGGATTTAATTACAGTTCCACCCACACCATCCAATACCTGAATCAGACGGTTGCCGGATGAACTGGCGTAAACCTTAATGGTTTTGATTGTAATATCTGAAAGAGCATTGAATATCATACCTTGTAAAAAGTTAGCGTTAAAATAAGCGCCGCCACCCAAAGTAGTATCAACAGGTCCGACTTTCTGAGAAGCGCCAACCGGTAATTGGCTTTCAACATAATAATCTGTGGTAACACTTAGCGAAGGCGTTGTGTATGAACTGCCTGAACCTACTGATGTTCCGCCGGTTGGAGTAGTGTACCAGTATAATGTGCCGCTTCCTGTTGCAGTTAAAGTCAGAGATTGTCCCGAAGAACCTGTAGCTCCTGTGCCAACCGGAGGTGCAAGCATATTAACTTTTACATAACTGGTTTTTGTTTCGTCGTCATTGCCAAATTGATTACTGCAGGTAAGTTTAACTGTATATGTTCCGTTTGCAGCATAAGTATGAACCGGATTTTGAAGATTGGAAGAACCTCCATCGCCAAAGTCCCATGTCCACGAAGTTGGATGGGCAGATGATTTATCCATAAGTTGTACTGCGCCTGAACATGAGGTTTCAGGACTAGCAGTAAAATCTGCTGAAGGAGGAAGCGAATATTGTGTACCGCCTTTATAAACAAGATATGAGGCACTGTATCCTATCTTCAAAATATTATATTTAACGCGAATGTAACCGCTTTCTCCCCATGACGCGCCCCATGAATTTCTAATTATCCAATAAGGATTCGGGTCATTATCATTCTATCCAACAATAACAATCGCATGGTTGAAATTATTGGGACTATCGGTGGTATATACCCCGCCGGTATAATTATGTATGGCAGACGAATACATTACAGTATAAACAGGACCATAATCATATAACGCTTGTTTTATTTGGGCAACCGTTGCTGTTGAATAATATCCCACAATACTACTGTAATTATCAATTTTTTCATTATAAGGATAGGATGCTTTACAGGTGCCATTTGCACTTACATATGGTTCATCGGCTTCATAAACAGCTCCGAGTGATTTAAAATATTTGAATGACACCCATCCACCGCCGCATCCGCTATTATTGCTTGCGTCATCAGCAGTAGGACCGCAATCATTGACGAACCACTGTTCAGAAAGATCCCTGTCAACCTTATCGACAATTTTTATATTTGCTTCCATTACTGCACATGTAGCATGCGCCCAGCAACTCCCGCAAGTAGACTGATCTCTTACGGCAGTTAAACCATTCAGGTCTTTCCAACTGAAACTTGAAGGAAGTGCTCTTCCCGATTTGCTATAGGCTGGCTCAGGCTTATAGCTTTCATTATTTGTTTGAGTAGAAGGTATTAGTTTAGGAACAGGGGAATAGTTTCCGTTATATTTTCCTTCACTTGATACATTTACTGTATAGGTTTCCAACGGCTCAACTTCTTTTTCCCATACACGATGATGTATCAATGTAAGGTTTGTGTTACCTGCAGACACTCCTTTGAAGCGTAATGTCATAATACCAGAACATCCAACTACGTTTTCTTTATCTGCCGTAAATTCCCATTCACCAACCTGCTCAAGTACTCCACTATTTATTTCTTTTACATACCACGCATATCCTGTAGAGGGATTAGCTCTGAGTTGAATTGTTAAAATTTTGTCTTGTGCAAGTGTAATGTTCTGACCTGCATCTTTTGATGTTAGTTTTACATCATTGATAACTCCTTGTCCAAAAACAGTAAATGCAAAAAATGCACATAAAGCAGTTAAGGACCAATTAAGTAAAAAAAATTTCTTTTTCATGGCTTTATATATTTAAAACAAACAAATTTTTATAATACTTTGTTTTATTATTTGCATAAAAATATCAATAACAATTGCCCGGTGCAATTAAACTTTGCTCACATTGCTCAATCAGGACAACAAGGATGAATTAATGGATATTTTTTCAAAAAACAGAATAATGATGGTGTTTCAATTTATCAATCCGAACAAGATTGGAAATTTTTCAGGATACTTTTATTGTTTTTCTATAAAATGAAGGAGTTATGCCCGTGTATATTTTAAATGCTCCAATAAAAACACTTCTTGATTTGAACCCAACAGATTTGGCTATTGTTTCCAAAGTATATTTTTGACTTTCAACATCTGACAATAATCTTCTTGCCTCTTTAACCCTGTATTCATTTATAAAGTTAGTAAAATTTTTATTAAAAGTTTCATTAATTACATTTGAAACATACATTCTGTTCGTATTTAGCTTTTTCGAAAAATCATTTATATTCAAACCAATATCAGTGTAAACCCTGTCTTTTTCCATTGCTTCAGTTATTTTATTTATCAGTTCGTGTTTTTGAATATCGGTTAATGGAGAAGACGAATACTTTTCTGCCTGTGGTTTTATATTATTTTCAAAAGAAGTTTCTTCAGAGATTTTTGTTTCGATTATTAACTTATTCTTATTAATTAATTGAGTTTGTTTTGATTTTAAAATTTCATTTTCCGATTTAACGATTTCGAAATTCTTGAATGCCAAATTTTTATCGGATTTTATTTTATTATAATAGAAAATTAAAGCAACAATTATTAAAATAAACGCTGAAATAAGAAAAATTATTCTTTTGTTATATTCGGCTTTATTCAACTCCTTCTGCGTGTTAAGTAATTTAATTTCCTTATCTTTTCTTTCGGTTTCATATTTCGTGTTGATTTCCATAATTTGCCTGTGGGTTTCTTTATTATATACCGAATCCTTTAAAGCATAATATTGATTAAGATATTTATTGGCGGTTTTATAGTCATTCATTTTTTGATATAAACATGCAATATCTTTATAATTTGCCATATTCCCGTCGCCATATATATTAACAGAATCAGTTATTTTAATGCTTTGTTTCAGGTATTGTAACGCAACATTATAATTTCCGAGTTTTGTGTAAGTATTTCCTATATTATTCAACGCCATGGCAACTGATTCACTACTTTTTTTATCTGTTAAATCGTATGATTTCTTATAATAATATAATGCTTTCTGAAAATCATTTTCTTTTTCATATATGTTACCAATGTTATTATTTATTTTAGCAATAATAGGATTGTTTTTTAATTCGTCCAGAAAATTCAATGCACTTGTGAAATTTTTTAACGCATCGTTATATTTGCCAATATTTAAATATACTATTCCTATATTATTTAAAGTCGTTGCCATTAATTCCTTGTTTTTTAACTCCTCGCTTATTTTTAATGACTGCTGATAATATTTTAATGCAGTTTCATTTTTTCCCCAGTTTAAATAAAGATTTCCAAGATTATTTGTTATTCTGCTTATTTCTTCTTTATTGTTTAATTCATAGAATATGACTAACGCTTTTTGATAATTATCTTCAGCTTCTTTATATTGATTTTTGCTTTTGAAAATAATTCCTATATTCATTAACAAACTTGCAATATTATTTTTGTCATTTAGTTCTTTATATATTTGAAGAGATTTGTTATAGCTTTTCAATGCTTCTTTGTAATTATCCAATTGACCATATAAAATACCTAAATAATTATTTATTTTGGCAATACCTTTTTTGTTTGATAAATTATCATAAATAGCCAATGATTGTTGATAATAGCCATAAGCATTCTTATTATTTCCTGTATTGTAATTAATAATTCCTAAAATACCCAAAGCATTTGCTTTTTCAGACAGGTTGTTTGTTTGTGTGGCAATTTTTAAAGCTTCATTGGCATATTGAATGGCTGTTTCAGAAGAAATGTCAACATATTTCCTTGACAATTCGTTATAAACTTTTGCTTTTCCCTTGTTGTCAACTTTTCTCAATACTTGCTTTAAGCTGTCTATTGTTTTTGTTTGCTCTTTTGTGAGTGGTTTTTTTTCTGTTGCGAGGGAAACAGAAGTGAGAAGTATGAGATATGATGTAAGAAGAAATATTGTAGTTATGAAAATATTTTTTTTCATTTGTATAAATTAGTTATTTCCCTGAAGAATTCTTATTAAATCGTTATTCAAATAATAAGTTTCCACTCCCATTTTTTTAGGTGCTAATATTTTTGCATCGCAAAGTTCTTTAACGTATCCGGTAATTGTTGTACGTGATGTTTTGCCCGTTATTTCACCAATAATTCTGGCTTTAATGTACGGTTGATTGAATATTGCATCATTTAATTCCTTACTATACCAACTAATTTTTGCCTTCCCATATTTCAGAGTAGCTTCCATCTGGTTTAATATTTCGCTGATTATATTGTTGGTTATTGCAGATGTTTTTTCAACAGCATCAAGCATAAACAACACCCATTCTTTCCACGCTCCACGTTGGGTTACTGCTCCAAGGTTGTAATAATATTCGTCTTTTTTTACAATAATGTATTTGGATAAGTAAAGAGTTGGTTGTGATAAAAGTCCTTTGTTAACAAGGTACAATTGATTAAGAACCCTGCCTGCTCTTCCGTTTCCATCCTGAAAAGGATGTATTGCTTCAAACTGATAATGCGAAACACACATTTTAATTAAAGGGTCGGTATTGTATTTTTTATCATCGTTCAGATATTCCGTAAAATTCTTCATATACTTTTCAATAACGCCTTTACCTCTGGGCGGTGTATAAATTATTTCACCCGGACGGAATTCACTTGCCCCTCTTTTTATAACAACCATTGATTGAGGCGAACGAATACCTGTTGATGTTTTCTTTATTATCTGAAATATTTTTTCAATTGATTTTAAAGTTATGGTATTTTTTTTCATTATCGACCTGTAGCCCGCCCAAATGGCTTCTCTGTATCTTAATACTTCCTTTGTTGCAGGATTAGCATTATCTTCGTTTGCAGAATCAGATATTGCTTTATACAACTCATCCTCTGTTGTAAATATGTTTTCGATTTCCGTAGATGTTTTTGCCTCCTGCAATGATATTGTATTTACAAGCATAAAAGGATTTGGAAGCCGCATCATATTCGCATTTACCGATGCCAAAGCTCTTGAAGCTGTTACTAATTTTTTTAAAACCTGTGGTGAGTTTTCCAATTCAAAAATTGGTGGTAATAACGGCAAATTGTTGAATGGGGTATTTCTGTCAAACCTGGATTTCATCTATATGCAATTAACAAACAACAAATATACAACTATTAAATATAAAAACAAATTAAATGTTCAGTTTTTATATAATAATTGGACAGATGTTGAAATCATGTTCATTTTTTGAACAAATAAATTTCATTTGTCCAGTTTTTATTATTTTTTGGACATATTCAGCAAATCTGTTCACTTGATTTGTTTGTACTAATATTTAAATTACAAATTATTGCCATACCGTTTTTGTTCTAAAGAAACAAAAAAAGACTGCCTCATTTTTGAAACAGTCTCTTTTGTTATTTATTCAGAATTTCATTGCACAACCAATTTCCCGTTTGCTGTTTTTTCATTATTATTAATAACACTGTAAAAATAAATTCCACTTTCCATTTCGCCTCTTTCAATATTAGTTTCATAACTATTTATCAAAATCGTTTTCACTTCCTTTCCGCACAAATCGTAAATTTTCATTACTGCGTTTTTGATTTTTATTTTATATGAAATTTTTAATGAGAAGTTTATAGTAAAAGGATTTGGGTAAATCATAATTCCGGATTCTTCAGCGTTTTCAATAATTCCGGTTGGTAAGCAAGTGGTTATGCCTGAGCCGGGGGTTCCAAAAGCACAAGCCATGGGCTGTCTCCTGTTGATGGTATCGGTAGTTGGTCCTCCACCAATATTAGTCGGGCCATTGTTGCTAACACAGCGAAGTGCGACACAAAGACGTTGTATATCTCTAACCCATGCGGAATTATCGTTCACCTTCTGTTCAAGAGCATATCCATAGTCTGCCTGAAATTGCGCTGCCACTGAGCCGACATTGCTGTTTTCAGCACAAATGCAAAAGCCCATTGCATATGTATCATCCACAATATAACCTCCATAATTTTGCAATGTCCACGCGATCTGCATTCCGGGCTCCGTTTCAAGTCCCAACTGGGTAATATCGGTTGTGGGAGGGATAGCAAGTAATGCTCCCATTTTCATATCGGAGTTGGTTTTATTTGTGGCATTGGAATTACTGCCGTACCATCCCACTGCGTAACTATCGGCTGTAGTAGCCGGCCATCTGTAGCAATTTGGTTTTGTTGTTCCCGGATAGAGAAATTGTTTTGCATAAACAACTAATTTAAGCGCAT
>JAQUPB010000101.1 GCA_029004185.1 Bacteroidales bacterium
CGATCTACATATTGTTCCGGTATTTCTGTTGATCCAGTATCAAAGAGTACATAATTGCAAACCGTGAATGTTTCTTTTATCCTGTGTTCGATAATATTGTTTATGGGAACATTAAAAGAAAACCGTACTTTTGAATATAATTCTATAATTTGTGCCGATGAAGATTTCGAAACTTTTACCGGTATTGTTTTTACTGTCTTTGCCAGTGCCGGAATTTTATGTTCACTCGAAAACTTGAGGGCAGCGCCTATTCTCAATGTGGTTGCATTCCATGTTTCTATTGAACGTGGTGACTGACCAAAATGTGGTTGAAAAGAAACAAAAGGTGATAGTACAAATTGTGTCTGATTGTTTTGTGATGAGATTGGAATATCATATCCTGCTCCGATTTGCATTGAGATTATTATTTTGTTCATATTACTGAAATCTCCATTCATATCCATATGGACATCATGATTAAGGATATCGGAATAGATTCCTTGCTCGAAAACAAATGATTTGTTCAAATTGAAAGCCAGGCGCGGACCTCCATACAAATAAAAATCAGACTTGAATGGAGCAAAGCGCAAACTCGGCTCTACTGTAATATAGCTAAGGTCAGTAGATAAGTCCGCCGGACAATTACAAGGTGTAATTATCCCTTTGAACGAACCTTTGCGACTGTCGTATCCTGCCTGCATCATTAAACCCCATCTTGAATTAGGACGATGAAATTCCATAAGGGGTGCGAAATAAAGTCCCACACCACTGCCTTTATGAAAATCAACGGGAGAAATTAAAACTGAATTTAATTCCTGTATAGAACTGCGATAGAAATTAAAATTTGCACCTGCCGCAGCACCAAACCACCATGAGTGTTGATTTACCTGCGCTTGAGTGGGCCACTGAATACTTGTCAAAATCAAAGCGATTAAAATAACATTTTTAATGATCAGACTGTAAGAAAACCACATCATACGCAATATCTTTATAAAATTAGTTTTGGATTTCATATATTTAAATTTTATATTTAATTTATAGTTTCTGTCATTTAATCTTTTATAGTCTGAGCGCACACTCTCCGGAACTCTTTAAAACAATTTTCCTTACCTGTTTCTTCTTAATCTTAATCTGGGTTTATGTTCACGCGAAAGCTTGAGGGCGATTCCTGCTCTGAAAGTGGTTATATTCCACGTTTCTATTGAGCGTGGTGACTGACCAAAATAAGGTTGAAAAGAAACAAAAGGTGATAGTACAAATTGTGTCTGATTGTTATGTGACGAAACCGAAATATCGTATCCCGCTCCTATTTGCATCGAGATTATTGTTTTGTTCATATTGCTAAAATTCCCATTCTGATCCAAATTGATCATTTGATTAGGTAAATCGGAATGTTGGATTTCTTGTTTGAAAGTAAATGACTTGTTCAGAATGAAAGCCAGGCGCGGACCTCCATACAAATAAAAATTAAATTTGAATGGAGTGAAGCGCAAACTCGGCTCCACAGTGATATAGCTGAGTTCACTTGATAAGTTCACTAGGCAGTTGCAAGGAGCCATTTCCTCTTCGAACAAACCTTTGCGGCTGTCGTATCCTGCCTGTAGCATCATTCCCCATTTAGAACCCGGACTATGAAATTCCACCAGGAGTGCTGAATAAAGTCCCACATCACTGCCATTATGAAAAGCAGTTGGAGAAATTAAAACTGAACTCAATTCCTGGGTAGAACCTCGATAGAAATTAAGATTTGCACCTGCTGCTGCACCAAACCACCATGAGTGTTTTGTAGATTGAGCGTCCTGCGCCTGAATGGACACTTGAATAGCTGTCAAAATCAAAGCGACTAAAATAAATCTTTTAATGGTCAGGTCATAAAGAAACCATACCATACGTGATACTTTTCTTAAATTAGTTTTAGATTTTATCATTCACTGATATTTTTGTACTTTATATTTTTATTATCTATATCTTAATGTTATTAGCTGGTGTGTCTTAGCGAAGGATGGCATTTTCGCCAGCAGTAGTGAAGCTCCATACATATTTTTTCGCCAATGAAATACCGTCAAGATTTTTAATTCTTGTTGTAATAGTTGCTGTATAGATGGTACCGGGTAAAAGATTGCCGAAAGGCATAAAAAATGCAGTTTTATCGTTGTACGAAATTGTTCCTGATACTGGAACTGTCCCTTGTAAAGTAAATGAAGCTTCCATGTTACAGGATTCAAGGATGACAGTTGCGGGATTCATCTTTTCATTGAAGGTTACCGTAATTACCTGATTAAGGGGTACACCGGATGAACCATTTGTTGGGTTTGTTGATTCCACTATCGGACATACTTTAACAATTTCCACGAATGTGTCTTTTTTGCAACCGGCAACAAAAACAACCGATACTATTATAAGGATTGTTAAAAGTTTTTTTGTTTTCATGATTTAAGTTTTATTGGTTTGTAAAGTTTAATTAATTTGCTATTCTGTAAAAAAGTTTATTTGCTTAGTACAAATTGAAGATTTGTTATGCTGGCGAGGTCTTTGTTTTCGTCAATCGAAATTACGTTTATTGTTTCACTGCATACAAGTTCACCATAGATAGAATAATATGATAATCTGTAATAAGAATATTCAGCAACAGGTGATTCATCAGTAAAATAATAAGCAATATCAGTCGTAGCAGTAGTACCGTTAATATTAAGGTATCCTATTACTTCAAATTTTATCGCATCAAGTGAACTTTCTACTGCCAATATTCTGGTTTCAGTATTGCCATTTACATGAATATGCAGATATACTTTACCATCAAGATATATACCTTTAATAGCTTTAATATGTGCAATATTTTGACCTTTTGAATTTTCAGGGTTCAGGTCTGCAGTCTGTGAAACAGCATTAAAAGCAAAAATGCTGATTAAAAGGAAAAGCAGGGTGTGGATTTTTGTTTTCATAAGTTTTGTTTGTTAAGTTTTCGTTTTCGGATTTGTGTGTTTCGTTAATGTAAAATTACATCTTGTCAAGAGGTAAATCAATAGTACATTTACCGAATTTTTAAAAGAAATGATTTTGGAAATTGGTAATAATACCAATACATTATATTACACCGGTTGGTAATAAAATAGAGGAATGTTCTGCTAAAAAATCAAAAAGAAAGGCAAATGAATTTGTTATAATTCTACTAAATGATTTCTAATTGCATACATAACAAGGCCTGCGGTATTACTGGATTCTGTTTTGGTTATCAGGTTTGCCCTGTGTGCATCAATGGTACGCTGGCTTAAGAATATTTTTTCGGCAATTTCAGCGGAAGAAAATCCCTTACATATTAATTGAAGTACTTCGATTTCGCGGTCGGATAAAACAGATTTACCGGTATTTTTACCTATAATCGGTTCTGAATTCTTTTCAATTATATTGCCCATGAGACAATCTTTTTTTCTGAATTTTATAAGTGTGCCGAAAATATCAATGAGTGTTTGTGACTGGTCTTTTTTTAATATCTTTAATTCGATACGTACAGAACTTTTAATTTCTTTCAGGCACCTTTGAATTTCTTCAAGAGCTGCATCGTTATTCTCAGTATAAGTAAGGTCTTCGAAGCTCATCAGTTTTAATTCATCCCTGGAATATCCTGAAATTTCGGATATTATTGAATTCGAATAAAGAAATTTATTTCCTTCATATATATATACACCAACCATAGGGTTATCAATAAGTGCATAGAATCTTTCATCGCTTTGATTAATAGAACGGTCATGCTTTTCAAGTCTTATCCTTATACTTTTAAGCAGTTCTGAATAATCGAAGGGTTTTGCAAGATAATCATCTGCTCCCAACTGCATACCATGCCGCACATCATCTTTCTGTATTCTTGCTGTAAGAAAAATAAACGGTATCGTATTGGTATCCGGAACCGACTGAAGGGTTTTACAAACTTCATAGCCGTTTTTTAACGGCATGGAAACATCACTTATAATAAGATCGGGTATTATTTCTATAGCCTTTTGAATGCCTTCAACTCCATTGACTGCAGTATATACTTCAAATCCCTCTTCATTTAAAAATTCGGCAGTAGTTTCCATAATTACAATATCGTCTTCAATGATTAAAATTTTCTTTTTCATATCGAAAGTTTTAGTATTATTTACTTCCCATCCGGCTTTTTATAAGGTATTTTCATAACAACAGTTGTTCCTTTATTTACAGTGCTTTTAATTTCAATTGACCCTTTGTGCAATTCAACACAGCGTTTTGTAATGGCAAGTCCCAGGCCCGTGCCTTTTATTAATTCGACATTTGAAGCCCTGTGAAAAGGTTCAAAAATATGTTTCATGTCTTCTTCGGGAATTCCGATACCATGGTCGGTAACAGTAAAAATAATGGTTCGGCTTCCTGCCCGTCCCTGCCCGACAATGTCATTCAGGTGGGTGGCAGGCGGGTGTTCACCACAGGTATCATCATTATCGGCTATTACAGAAAAATCAATTTGGTTTTTATGCTCAGAATATTTCACAGCATTTGCAAGAAGGTTGTTTAAGATGTGACGAAGCAATGATTCATCGGCAAGAGTTTTAATTGTATCAGGCTTGATTGAAAAATTAATCATGCTCGATTTTCCGAAAACAGCTTTTATATCACCAAAAGCCTGTTGGCAAACTTCTTCTATATTGCATGGCAATGGATTATAATTTATTTTTCCACTTTCATCCTCACCTATTAAAGAAACATCATCAAGCAGCAAACTTGTAAATCGTATTGAATTATAAATTGAACTGAAGAACTTTTGTTTTTTTTCTATATCCCATTTATCGCCGTATCGCTCAATAAGCTGAACACTCGCTTGTATTCCTGTAAGCGGTGTGCGGAATTCGTGCGATATAACTGAAATAAACCGGCTTTTAAGTAAATTTAATTCTTTTTCTTTTTCAACTACCTTTTGCTTTTCATTATTTTCGGTTTGCAACATAAAATTTGCTTCAGCAAGTTCTGCTGTTCTTTCATTTACATTTATTTCCAAATTAGCATACGCTTGCTGAAGTGTTTCCCTAGCCTGCTTACGCTCAGTTACGTCTCTAAAAAAACCCACCAATAATACTTGATATTTGGTTTTTATTGGTCGGCCGGAAATATCACAATAAATTATTGTTCCATCTTTTTTTAAAACCGGAAGGTCTTGTGCAACACGTATTTTTCCCTGAAGCTGTTGTTCCATTTGGTCCATTACATACGACAAATCCTTTTTGGGATGAATATCCTCTATGCCTAATTTAAATAATTCATTTTCAGAATAGCCACATATTGCACAAAATTTCGGATTGGCAAACTCAATTTTTTTTGTTTTTTCATTAATAGCCAAAATTCCATCTCCCGCTTCTTCAAAAAGCGCCCGAAATTTACTCTCCGATATTTTTATTTCTTCCTCCGCCAGCTTGCGTTTAGTGATATCTTTGCAAAAACCAAGAATCCGTGTTGGTGAAAGCTTCACTGCATCAACGGTCAGGCATACCTTTGAACCGTCTCTATGCTTATACCAAATGTCGGAAGTTGCCGAACCGGTTTCCATTATTTTTTTAAAGTGTTCCAATCCATCTTTTAAAGACTCATCGGCAATTAAATCATAGATTGACATTTGTTTGATTTCTTTTATAGAATAGCCGGTAATCCGGCAGACGGATATATTAGCTTCAATATACCGTCCGGTATTATCAGTTGTAAATACACCATCCGGGGCATGCACAATATAACTCCGGAACTTTTCTTCGCTTTCCCGCAACGCTGCATCCTTCAGCATGCGTTCGCTAATGTCCCTGAATATTCCGAGTATGTAATTTCGTCCTTTCACTGGGATTCGCCCGGCTTTGATTTCCACAGGGATCAATCTGCCGCTTTTCGATAAAAGAAAGTCTTCAAGTGCATTTGCGGGGTCTTGTTCCTTGTGTCGTATGAAAGTGGTGGATAGCCCATCATGATTGTCCTCCGGCGGATGGAGAATTGTTTGATTTTTTCCTATAAGTTCCGCCTTGCTGCGCTCCACCATGCGGCAGAGGACTTGGTTGCAATCTATTAATATTCCTGTCTCTGCGTTAGCAAGCGCAATTCCGTCGGAGGCATCTTCGAAGAGTGTTCGATAGCGTTCTTCGCTCTCAAGTAATGATTTCTCCGCCTGCTTTTGTTCGGTGATGTCCTTGGCAAAAGCGAGAATTCGGTTTTCTGAAAGTCTTACTGCGTTAATGGTTAAGCAGCGTTTTGAACCGTCTTTATGCTTATGCCAAATGTCGGAGGTTGCCAAACCAGTTTCCATTACTTTTTTAAAGTGCTCCAACCCATCTTTTAAAGACTCATCGGCAAGCAAATCACGGATTGACATTTGTTTGAGTTCTTTTAAAGAATAGCCTGTGATACTGCAGGCAGAAATGTTAGCTTCAATATATCTGCCGGTATCATCAACTGTAAATACACCATCCGGGGCACGTACAATATAATTCCGGAACTTTTCTTCACTTTCGCGAAGCTTTCTGTCGGCAATGATTAACTCTGCTGCCAGTTTTTCTTTCTCTTCGTTTAGAGAGACGAGTTCTTTGTCGGAACGATTGAGGTTTTCAGATGTAATCTTAGATCTTCCTTCAGTTACTCTCAGCTTGCTTACTTCCTGCTTCAGTTTCTGCAAGTCATTTATGAGTTCTTCTTTGGATTTGTTATGATAGTCATTATGCAAAATACTTTCTGTAAGTTTATCAGGTAGTTCTTTTTTATCATCCATTATAAAATATTTCAGAAAGAAGTTTAATTATTAAATAGTTAAGTAATTTCCACAAGGTACATTATAATAAATGCGTATCCTAATTAAAAGCCACTTATTATTATAGTGTAATTTATTTTGTTGTTATATTAATATGACTAATTTAACTCTGTGTTAGGAAAAAACAACAGAGAAATTATGGTTTTTTCTACCAAAAAAAATATGAGGTATTGCCATTGCAAATTTTGTGCATTCACAAAATTTAAAGTAAATTGTAATTAATAAAATGTAAAGTTTTAATGTCTACATTTTTTTTCATGAAAAAATTTTAGTTTAAAATTAGAATTGTAGTATCTAAAAGCGGAGCGTAAGCAAAATTGCAGCTTGTTTGCGAGCATTGGTATGTGTGTTTGCTCGTGTGGCTTGCAAACGTGCTGCGATGTGGGATAGCAAACCGCCGCAGGCGAAAAAGTGCGTGGGGGTAAAAATTTAAACATTTCGGGAGGGGAAGTGTGATGGATTTTTTTCATCATTAATAGAAATAAAGAATCAAATCACAAATTCATTTCAAAGAAATAAATAGATTGTTTATTAAGAATTACTGTAGTTTATAATTAAAAAAATAGCTTGTTTTATAACGTTCCGCGGCTTGCGACAGTGCGGGCTTTAACGCACAATACTTTCAAGCCGATACAAAGTTAAAAATATTTATTTCATTGTCAAGTTACACATAACCCCGCATTGTTGCAAACCGCTGTTGGCTGCCGTTATTTTTCAATTTTTAAAGGTATCAATTTAAACTTAGTTTTTATTATCGGTATCAAAGTTTTATGTTTCTTGTCAATATAGTATTTGTCAGTTAAAGAAGAATCCGAATCTTTTATTATTGAACTATCAAATTCAACTGTATCATTTTTTATTTGGTATCTATACTTTTTAATTATTCCACAATCTACGTTATTATAATTAACAATGCATTTATTATTGTTTCTAAATTGAAATGAAATTTCAGAATGCCTAATCTCTCTGTACGATGTATCAACATATGCAATTGAGTCATTTGTAAAAGCACTCATAACTGTCTTGCTTTTAAAATATCCTTTATAAGAAATCCAAATTAGAAAAAAAACAGTCAGGGTAAATAAAACTGGAATAAAATCAAATTTGTCCTTTTTC
The DNA here is from genome assembly GCA_029004185.1 of Bacteroidales bacterium. GTDB lineage: Bacteria > Bacteroidota > Bacteroidia > Bacteroidales > JAHJDW01 > JAQUPB01. The sequence goes on from JAQUPB010000101.1 coordinate 7,886, forward strand.
TTTATTGTCTTGATGAGATTTAAAATAATAAATACTAAGAAAACAATCAAATATACTATTGTCAATAAAATTCTGCCAGCAGGTATCATGCCATATTCACCTGTCTCTTTAAAAACACTAAATACAAGAAGAAATCCTGTCAGGAGAATTAAAATATGTTTTCTTTTGAATACTAAGTTCATAATCTCTAATATAATGGCAGCCAACGGTTCGGCGCTTGCTTTAGCCGCCGTATTATTTGCACAAAGTTATCAAAATATAATGAATTAAAAAACTTGCGGTTATATCTACCGGCACGAAACGGCGGTTGAAGCAAACGCAGGTTGGGCACTGGCGGTATTGTTTTTTGTTGTTGTCTATTTTTTAAGGAATTTGTCTTTATCAGGTTTTGGTGTCTGCTGTCTACAAGGTTTTTTCTTGGGTGGGTTGTGGGTCGGAGTTTAAATTTTTACAGAAGGGAAGGGATTTTTTCTTTTTCTATCAATATATACGAAAGTAGTGTGCAAGGAATGGCAAGCTTATGCGAGAAACTTTGGTTGTGTTGAGCCTGTGCGGTTTTGAGCATGTGCTTGCCATTGTGCTGTTGGGACTATTACCGCCAAACCTTGCTATACTGTCAGTCAAGGTACAAAACAGTCTATGGAATGAGTTATAATTATCAGTCAATATAGTCAAGTTACCAGTCAAGGTACAGGAATTATCAATTACTAGTGTCAATATACCAGTCAGGGTGGCAGAAATATGAATAACTGCGCCGTTTTTATCAATTACCAGTGTCAAATTGCCAGTCCGGGTGCAAGAAATATAAAAAACTGCACAAGAATACTCCGTGACGATAGGAGAATATAAAGTTACAACACGAGAATATCAATTTACCATGCAAGAATATCAATTTACGACACGAGAATATCAATTTACGGCACGAGAATATCAATTTACCATGCAAGAATATCAATTTACCACGCGAGAATATAAAGTTACGGCACGAGAATATCAATTTACGACGCGAGAATATCAATTTACGGTGCGAGAATATCAATTTACGATGCAAGAATATCAATTTACCATGCGAGAATATCCGGTTACCCTTGAAAATTTACCGTTAACTTAACGAATTATACCGTTTACTTAATAATTATTGACTTTTTATTGAAAATATATTAATTTTAATGTCATATTAACACAATAAACCAAAATATGCTTACGTTTTAAATATAAAAGAAAATATTAAAACTATCCTACCTATGAAAAAACTCTACTAATTCACGCTCTCAGAATAACGCGAGCAATTGTTTAACTTAATTCTTTTCTTTTATGAGTACAATATTTGAGACGGGACATTCTAAGAATGTTGCGAGTTTAGAAGAAGAAATCTCTATTTGCACAGGTTACGGACCTGCCTATAATCCGTCAAAAGCAAGCTTAAAGATTCCGGCAATGATAACATTGCATGTAGCCGGAAAAAATGTTTTGCAAGCAGTAAAGGTAGCAAAAACATTATTTGATAATGCAACAAATGCAAGAGAATTTGCCTTTGCCGTGCTGAAAAAACAATGCACACGCATTATTAATGCAGTGAAAGCAACAGATGCAATGCAGCAGCTGATTGATGATGCAGTAACTGTAAACCGCAAAATTCAAGGCGGCAGGGCAAAGAAAATTGTTGAAAAGCCCGCTGTTGAAACTGAAAAAGAAGTTACAGAAGAAGAAGAACACAAAAACATTTCGGTTTCACAACAAAGTTTTGACAGTTTGATTGACCACTTCACAAAGCTGATTCAGGTTGTTTCATCTGAACCGCTTTACGCTCCGAATGAAGCTGATTTAAAAGTAACAGCTTTAAATACTCAGCTTACCAACTTTAAAACTTTAAATACTGCTGTTATAAATGCACACACAGCATACAAGAATGCAATCATAGCAAGGAACAGTGTGCTTTATCAGCCGTTAACAGGTTTATGTGAAGTTGGCGATGAAGTAAAGCTTTATGTAAAATCAGTATTCGGTGCAACAAGCCCGCAGTACAGACAGATTTGTAAAATTAAATTCAGAAAAAATGGTTTGTAAAAGTTTGGTTCGGCAGTAAAAGGGGTTCTTTCCAAAAAAAGCACCCCTTTTTATAACCCGGCTTAAACTAAAACTAAAAACGCTTTTACATGTTACTTTTGTCTTGGCACAAAAGTAACCAAAAAGCCAAGAGAATTTGATGCTATAAAGCTTTTCACAGTTAAGTTCATACCTATCGTTGTTACGCCAAATTCTCGCGCTCTTTGTAAAGGGAATTTGAAAAAAATAATTTAAAACTTAAAAATCATGGAAACGAAAAAAGCAATAGTATTTACAGGCGGCTCAATAAAAGGGGCATTCCAGGCTGGTGCTTTCAGAGCCGTTACCGAAAAAGGTTTTAAACCCGATTTCATTTACGGTATTTCCGTTGGAAGTTTGAACGGAAGCTTTGTTATTAATGAAGTTGGAAAACAAAAAACCACAAAAGAAAATATTAACTGGACTGCAATAGCCAATAATCTTATTGGTTTCTGGAAATGCAACATAAGAAAACCCGAAGATGTTGTAATTAAAAGAAGCGCGGTTTCGCTATTATATAAAGGATTGTTTAACCGATTTGACGGATTGGTTGACACTACGCCAATAAAAAACCTCGTAAGAAAAACCATTTCGATGAATAATATTTATAATAGCTGCGTTGGATTTAAAGTTGGTGCAGTGAATATTTCTGACGGAAAAATAATTTATGCCGATATAACCTTTCCCGATTTTATTGATTATGTTCTTGCAAGCACCGCAATTCCCATAATGATGCCTGCTGTGAACATTGGCGGAAACGAAAGCAAGCCATTTCTTGATGGTGGACTGCGTGAGGTTGCTCCGCTTAAACCTGCAATTGAAGCAGGGTGCGATGAAATAATTTGCATTTCATGCCATGCCGAAGAATTATCTGCCGAAGCGTTCAATTACAAAAATATTATGCGGCTCTCGGAAAGAGCTATGGATATTGTTGTAAATGAAAATGTGAACAATGACATTGCTTATTGCAAACGAATAAATATGTTTTGCGGCGATTACGATAGTTTTATGGGTTACCGAAAAATAAATCTAAAAGTTATACGCCCCAACGCTCCTATTAATTTGGATTTGCAAAACTTTAACACAAAAGATATTCAGGCGTTAATTGAATTGGGATATCAGACAGCGAA
>JAQUPB010000102.1 GCA_029004185.1 Bacteroidales bacterium
GATGATTATTCTTTACCAATTAACAATACGCCCGTAATGCTTGAAATAGATTATAAATCTGATAACAAATTTGAAGCGGGAATGATTGCCAATATTTCAATAAATCAGCAATACAAAGAATCGCTTGTTACAATTCTGCCTTCGGGTGAGTGGAATAAAATATATATCAATATTACCAGCTTTGTGAATGCTCACAATGCTCTGAACTATAAAGTATTTTTTTATTCACATTCTTCATCGGCAAAATATTTATATATCGATAACATAAAGTTGGTTTCGTTTTAAGATATTTTTTATGAACAAGAAGTGGCAGGTTTTTAAATATGTTTTCTTCGACATGCTGGCAGCAGTGATAGCATGGGTTTTGTTTTTTGTTTACAGAAAGATATCCATTGACCCGATTCAGATTATAGGCAACGAACAGATATTACTTGACGACAATCTCTATCTGGGTTCTGTTTTAGTGCCTTTATTCTGGCTTATACTCTATGTAATTAACGGTTCATATAAAGATGTTTTTAAAAAATCAAGGTTGAAAGAATTAGAGCAAACATTGTTTATAACTATTATCGGCGTACTTATCATTTTCTTTGTGGTTTTACTTGATGATATTGTTACTTCTTACAGGGGTTATTATAAGTCATTTTTCAGTTTGTTCGTATTTCATTTTTTATTTACATACACCTTCAGATTAATTATAACATCAGCCACCGCAAGTAAAATCCAAAGAGGAATAATCGGATTCAACACATTGATTATCGGAAGTGAAAAAAAAGCCATTGATATATTCCTTGAAATAAAAGGGCAGGCTAGGTCATCGGGAAATAAATTTGTAGGCTATCTTAATGTGAACTCAACCAACGGGCAGGAAATGAGAAATTATTTGCCCTATCTTGGAGAATCAAATAAATTAAACGAAGTAATAAGGTTAAACGAAATTGAAGAAGTTATACTTGCAGTTGAAAATTACGAACACGAAGACGTTGATGAAATAATTTCAAAGCTCGAATATTCAAATGTGGCGATAAAAACAATTCCCGATATAAGAGATATTCTGCTCGGTAGTGTTAAAATGACCGCTATTTTTGGCACTCCGCTGATTGAAATAACCGGTAATCTGATGCCACAGTGGCAAAAGTCATTAAAAAGAGTTATTGACGTTGTTGTTTCAATTTTTGCCATGATAATACTTTCACCTGTATATTTGTTTTTAATAATAGGAGTAAAGCTTTCTTCAAAAGGTCCCGCTTTTTATTCGCACGAAAGAGTGGGGTTGCAGGGAAGACCTTTTATGATGCATAAATTCAGGTCTATGTTTAAAGATGCAGAAAAAGACGGACCTCAACTCTCGTCGGAAAATGATACACGCATAACACCGTTCGGAAAATTTTTGCGAAAAATACGCCTTGATGAAATTCCTCAGTTTTACAATGTACTTAAAGGAGAAATGTCGCTTGTGGGACCTCGCCCCGAAAGACAGTTTTATATTGAGCAGTTGATAAAAATTACTCCTCATTACAGGATATTGCACAAAGTGAAACCCGGAATAACATCGTGGGGACAGGTAAAATTCGGCTATGCCGAAAATATAGATCAAATGATAGAACGCCTCAAATACGATTTGCTTTATATAGAAAATATGTCACTCGCCGTTGACATAAAAATTCTTATCTATACCGCCCTTATTATAGCGCAGGGGAGAGGGAAATAAAAACAGTTTCAAGTTTAAAGTTTGAAGTTTAAAGTTATTGGAAAGTTGAAAAAACATTGTTAGTAAAAAATCAAATTCTCTGCTCTTTGCTCTCCGCTCTCTGCTCCTTGCAATAAAAAGTTTTTCATACATCTTACCTCATGCTTCCTACTTCAACTTTCCCAGTGCTTCTTTAATTCTCTGAATAGCTTTTACCAGGAGTTCATCGGAAGTGGCGTATGAAAGGCGGATACAATTAGGGTCGCCGAAAGCATCGCCAGAAACCATTGCAACCTGCGCTTTTTCGAGTAGCCAGAAAGTTAAATCATTTGCATCTTTTATTTTTGTTGTGCCGTCTGACTTTCCGAAATAATGACTGAAGTCGGCAAAAACATAAAATGCTCCCTGCGGTGTATTTGTTTTTATTGTGGGTATTTCTTTTATAAGATTTACAACAAGGTCTCTTCTTTTTCTGAATTTTTCGCGCATTTCACCAACAGCGCTCTGGTCGCCTGTTAATGCAGTAAGAGCGGCGCGCTGGGCAATTGAACATGTGCCTGAAGTAAATTGTCCCTGCAGTTTCTCTATTCCCTGAGCAACCCATTTTGGGGCGGCAACATATCCTATTCTCCATCCTGTCATTGCATAACCTTTGGAAACGCCGTTTACAAGAATCACCCTGTCTTTTATGAAATCAAACTGAGCTATACTTTCGTGTTTTCCTACATAATTTATATGTTCATATATTTCATCGGAAATAATATAGAGGTTTTCATGTTTTGCAACTACTTCAGCTATTGCTTTAAGTTCTTCTTTTGTATAAATGAAACCCGTAGGGTTACTTGGCGAACTGAATATCATCAGCTTCGTTTTCGGAGTTATCGCAGCTTCGAGTTGTTTGGCAGTTATTTTAAAGTCGTTTTCAAGTGAAGTTTTAATAAATACACTTTTGCCTTCGGCTAACTTTACTATTTCCCTGTAGCTAACCCAGTACGGCGAAGGTACGATGACTTCTTCGCCAGGGTTGACAAGGCAAAGCATGGTATTTGCGATAGAATGTTTTGCACCCGTTGAAACAACTATCTGGTCAAATGCATAATCAAGATTATTTTCTCTTTTTAATTTTTTTGCTATTGCTTCTCTCAGGTCTTTGTATCCTGCAACGGGAGTATAATGAGTAAAATTATCGTCAATAGCTTTTTTAGCTCCGGTTTTAATTACATCGGGAGTGTTGAAATCGGGTTCACCGATACTCAGATTGATTATATCAAGTCCTTGCGCTTTAAGTTCAGCACTTTTTTTCGACATTGCCAAAGTTTCGGATTCAGCAAGTACATACATTCTGTCGGATAGTTTTGTCATTTTTTTTATTGTTTTATGATTTAATGCAAATTTATTATTTTTTTAATAAGCAAGTCAGAAAAATTGACACTTCAGGTTGATTTTTTTTGTTATTTATGATTTAAGGAAATCACTTATCTTATTATTAGGTGCATTGCCTATGCTCGTATGTAATTGAATGTATATTATTTACTAATTATTGTTCAATATTTTTTTAAATAAATAAATATTTAATTAATATTGCACACAAAATAAAACATATAATAATATCAATATTTATAAACAACTAAAAATTAAAGAAAATTTATGGCTACAAATCAAAATTTAGAACAATTCATGGCAAAAGTTATTGCCAAGAATCCTGCAGAACCGGAATTTCATCAGGCAGTGAAAGAAGTTGCTGAATCACTTTTCCCTTTCATTGAAGAAAATCCGAAATATAAGGGAATACTTGAAAGAATAGCAGAGCCCGAAAGAGTTTTTATATTCAGAGTTCCTTGGTTGGACGATAAAGGCGAAGTTCAGATAAACAGAGGTTTCAGAATTCAAATGAATGGCGCAATAGGTCCTTACAAAGGTGGATTAAGATTTCACCCTACAGTAACATTAAGTGTTTTGAAATTTTTAGCATTCGAACAGGTTTTCAAAAACAGCTTAACTACACTTCCAATGGGCGGTGGTAAAGGAGGTTCTGATTTCGACCCAAAAGGCAAATCAGACAATGAAGTTATGAAATTTACACAGAGTTTTATGACAGAACTTCAGAAATATATCGGTGCAGATACTGACGTTCCTGCCGGCGACATTGGTGTTGGCGGAAGAGAAATCGGTTTCATGTTTGGCCAGTACAAACGACTCAGAAGTGAATTTACAGGCGTGTTGACAGGTAAAGGTCTTGATTGGGGCGGAAGCTTGGTTCGTCCGGAAGCTACAGGTTATGGAAATGTTTACTTTGCTGAAGAAATGTTGAAGACAAAAGGTCAGAATTTCAAAGGAAAGACCGTTGTTATTTCCGGTTCAGGTAATGTTGCTCAATACGCAACTCAAAAAGCAACACAATTAGGCGGTAAAGTTGTTACTTTATCAGATTCTGAAGGATACATTTACGATCCGAAAGGAATTGATGCTGAAAAATTAGCATTTGTTCTGGAATTAAAGAATGTTAAAAGAGGAAGAATAAGTGAATATGCAAAGAAATTCGGATGTGAATTTGTTGCAGGCAAGAGACCATGGGGTGTTAAATGCGATATTGCTCTTCCATGTGCCACACAAAATGAAATCAGTCCCGAAGAAGGAAAAACATTGGTGAACAATGGATGCATTTGTGTTTCTGAAGGAGCAAACATGCCATCAACACCTGGAGCTGTTGAAGCATTTCTGGAAAAGAAAATACTTTTCGGACCAGGCAAGGCAGCTAATGCAGGCGGTGTTGCAACATCAGGTCTTGAAATGAGCCAGAACTCATTAAGGTTATCATGGTCAAGAGAAGAAGTTGATGAAAGATTACACAACATTATGATAAACATTCACAAAACTTGTGAAAAATATGGTAAAGACAAGAGTGGTTTCATTAACTACGTAAACGGTGCAAACATAGGCGGTTTCGTAAAAGTTGCAAACGCAATGTTAGCTCAGGGATTAGTTTAATAGTGCTTTTTTTGCAATAATCAAAAAACGGGGTTCAAAAAAACCTCGTTTTTTTTATTGTAAAATTTTGAATATTAAATTATATTATTTTTTGAATTTGAACAATTTTAAGTCTGTTATATGTTAAGTTATTCAAAAAAATTAAATTTGCATAAGTTTATGAGTTTGATTCATAAATATAGTCATGAAGAAAAGGTACAGAAATAAATTGGTTTTTTCGGAAAAAGCACTGCAAGAAAGAGTGAAGGAACTGACTTGCCTGTACGAAATGTCTGAGTTTTCTCAAAAGGAGAATTTGACTTTATCGGAACTGTTAAGTTATTTTGTCAGGTTAATACCTCCCGCTTGGCAGTATCCGTATTTGACTGTAGCAAGAATAAAATTTAATAAAAAATCATATACTTCCCGAGGGTTTAAGGAAACATCGTTTAGGCTAATTGAAAAAATCAATGTCAACAGAAAAGAGAGAGGAACAATAGAGGTATATTATTTAAAGAAAATGCCGTATGTAGATGATGGACCTTTTTTGAAAGAAGAAAGAAAATTATTGCAGGTTATTTCACGAAAAGTAGCTATTGATATTGAACGGATAGAAGCGAAAGAGAAAATTAAAATTTTCCAAGAACAAATACGGCATGCTGATCGTTTGGCAACAATTGGAGAACTTGCTGCAGGGGTAGCTCACGAAATAAATAACCCACTAAATAGTATTCTTGGATTTGCTCAACTTATTAATAAAAACAACAATTTAAACGAACAAGACAAGAATGATGTTGAAAGAATAATAAAAGCATCTTTACATTCAAGAGAAATCATAAAAAAACTTATGTATTTCACAAGGCAGATGCCTCAGGATTTTACCATGGTTAACTTGAATCAAGTTATTAGAGATGCAATGTATTTTCTGGAACCTCAATGTAAAAAAGAAAAGGTTACTGTATCGTATAACCTTGATGACAATTTGCCGCTTATTTTTGCTGATAATCTTCAGTTAAACCAAGTAATAGTTAATATTGTTGTAAATGCCATACAAGCAATGCAAAAAAAAAGAAAATTAACTATCGCAACTCACAGTAATTTACAATCCGTTTTCTTGGGTATTGAAGATACTGGAGTTGGAATGTCTGAGGAAATTATGCGGCACATTTTCAATCCTTTTTTTACTACTAAGATAACTGGCAAGGGAACAGGGCTTGGGTTATCTGTTGTACACGGAATAGTTACTAATCACAAGGGGAAAATAAATGTAAAAAGCAAAGAAGGTATTGGGACGAAATTTGAAATAGAATTTCCTGTAAAAACCAATTGATATGACAAAATTAAATTCAAAAAGTTCTGAAACCATTTTAATAGTTGATGATTCAATCGAAACATTAGAATTGATAAAACGCAATATTGATAACTTCAATAAAGGTTATAGGGTATATACTGCAACTAATGTTACCGATGCCATGCAAAGATTAAAAACAATTCCGATAGATATTGTTGTCACCGACTTGCGAATGCCTGAAATTAACGGAATGCATCTTGTGAAATTTGTCAGAGATAATTATAAAGACACTGAAGTGTTGGTGATAACAGGATACCCATCAGTTGAAACTGCTATTGAATCAATAAAATCCGGAGCAGAAGAATATTTAACAAAACCATTTACAGACGAAGAATTGCATAAGGCGTTGCAAAAAGCTTCAAATAAACTTTTCACTCGTGAGTTACTTGTAAATAAAAAGAATACTCAAGGTAATATTTTTGGAATTATTGGCGAATCAGAACCTATGCTTCGCGTTTTTAATATAATTGAAAAAATTTCTTCAACCAATGCAACAGTATTAATAACAGGAGAAAGCGGAACAGGTAAAGAACTTGTTGCTCGTGCTATACATTACAGAAGTAATCGTTCTACATTACCTTTTATTGCTGTTAATTGTGCTGCCATACCCGATGAATTATTGGAAAGTGAATTATTCGGACACATAAAAGGCGCATATACAGGGGCAAATGAAACACGAGCCGGCTTTTTTCAAATAGCTGATAAAGGAACTATCTTTTTAGATGAAATAAGTAACACCAGTCAATCTATGCAGGCAAAGTTATTAAGGGTACTTCAAGAGAAAGAATTTTACATGGTGGGAGATAAGAAACCAATAAAAGTAGATGTTCGGGTTATTACAGCAACAAATGTTGATTTAATGCATCTTGTAAAAAATGAAAATTTCAGAGAAGATTTATATTATCGTCTGAATGTTGTTAATATTCATATTCCTCCTCTCAGGGATAGAGATAATGATTTGTTGCTTTTAATTAACCATTTTGCAAACCGTTATGCAAAAGAATTAGGAAAAAACAATGTGCCTGCTTTTAGTAATGAAACAGTAAATGCATTAAAAAAGTATTATTGGCCCGGTAATGTCAGGGAATTACAGAGTATGACTTATAATTTAGTTTTAATGTCAGAAAACAATAAAATTGAAACAAGCGATCTGCCGCCTGCAATGCGTTTTTCCATTAAGAATTCACCCAATACTAATAAGTCTCTGTCAGAAATAGAACAAAAGCACATTATAAATGTTTTAGCTTCTGTAAAAAATAATAAATCAGAGGCAGCAAAGATATTAGGAATTGATAGGAAAACTTTGCGTGATAAATTAAAAAACATACATGCGAAAATAGAAAATTCAAAATAGGGAATTACTCCCCAACTGGTTCAAAACTCCCCACCTTATACTTCCATTATCATTTGTATCTTTTTTTTAATAGAAAAAAATATTAATTCCTAAAGACCTACTCCCATTAGAGGTAATGTGCTTGTGTAAATCGTTTATTCTTTTCTGTTCTGTTGTTTTTTTTTCTTTGGCACAAACATTGAAACTACTGTATGTACAAAAAAAATAATGGAAGCTTTTTCAAATATTAATAACAGCAGTATATGTTCCACTTGTATTAATGAAGTTAGTTGTATACACCGTCAATCTTTTAAAGGAAAAATCTTACAATGTGAGGAATTTGAAATAGAAAATACTTCTGAAAAAAGTCAATATCTGAAAACTAATAATGAAGATGATAATAAAAACGATACTGAAAACTTTACCGGACTCTGCAAGAATTGTGATTTGCGCAAAACCTGCAAGTTGTATTCGCCGGATAGGGTTAATTGGTATTGCGAAGAATATCTATAATTATTAATAATAAATTTAATTAAGGAGGACTTAAATTATGAAACCAGATGTTTTAGACAAAAGTATTTGTTCGACTTGTAATGAGCTTGAAAAATGTTTTTGGAATAACTCAGGCCCTGAAGCAAAAGTATACTGCGAGGAATTTGACAGCTACATGAATATTCAGAAAAATTTCTCTGAAGACAAAGAAAAAACTTTTATTAATGATGAGAAAATTGATTTGCATATGAATTGTGATAATAAAACAATCTGTATGTATAGAAATGATAACACAATGAAAATGTATTGCGAGGAACATTTATAATAAACGATAAATAAACAGTTGATAAATTATGAAATCAGATATTTTAGAAAAAAGCATATGTTCTGCCTGTAGTGAATTAAAAAGGTGTTTTTTGTATAAATCCCAGTCAGAGCCAATTGTTTTCTGTGAAGAGTTTAATAATTCCATAACAGGTGGATTAAAAGGATTGGTTGAAAACTTAATATTAAAACATAATAAACTTCTTATATCCATATTAGAGGATGTTCAAAAGTATTATAATTATTTACCGGAAAAGGCACTTAGGGAAGTTTCCAAACAATTGGAAATTCCTATAAGAGATGTATATGGCGTGGCTTCTTTCTACAAGGCATTTAGTCTTAAACCAAGAGGTAAGCATATTGCAACAGTTTGTCTTGGTACTGCTTGTCATGTTAGGAATTCACCTGCTATTGCTGAAGAGTTTGAAAAGCAACTTGGAATAAAAGCAGGAGAAACAACATCCGATAATGAATTTACTTTGGAAACCGTAAACTGCCTTGGTGCTTGTGCACTTGGACCTATCGTCGTTGCTGATGGTAAATATTTTTCGAGTACTAAAACGAAAGAAGTAAAATCCATCATTGCTCAAACACAAAATGGTTTGGAAAAAGTGGATGTAAAAAAAGACCAACGAATTTTCCCTGTTGATGTGAATTGCCCAAGATGCAATCATAGCCTTATGGATTCTGATTGCGCTTTAGATGGCCGTCCTTCAATAAAAGTTACTATTTCATTTGGCGACAAGCATGGTTGGTTCAGGTTGTCTTCTTTATATGGTAGTTCTAACACTGAGTCAGAACACGAAAGACCATTAGGAATAATAGCAAATTATTTTTGCCCTCATTGTAATTCGGAGCTTATGGGAGGAACAGAATGTCCTGAATGTGGTACTGACATGGTACCTATGATTATAAAAGGAGGAGGAATGGTTCATATATGCCCGAAAAGAGGATGTAGGGGACATATACTTGATGTATAATATAAAATTCACGAATATTTAAAACGAAGAATTATTTATGGAACATATTACAACGGTTGAAGATTTTAGTAATTACAGAAAATCGATAATTAAAAAACAAAAAAATAATAAACCTGCATTGATATTATGTGCTGGTACTGGAGGTCAGGCAAGTGGCTCAAATGATATAATGAGGATTATCAAAAAATATATTATTGAAAATAATCTTCATGAAAAAATATCATTAAGAATTACCGGTTGTCTTGGATTATGTGAAATGGATCCATTTATTATTACAGAACCAGGGCTTAACCTTTATCCTCGCCTGAAGATGGATGATGTGCCTAAAATAATTGATGCGGCAATTAAAGGAAATGTGGTCAGGGATTTACTGTATAAAGATGTTCTCAGCAAAGAAATTTTTGCGTCGCAACATGAAATACCATTCTTTAAACATCAGACAAGAACCATTTTAGGAAAAAATCAAACACTGGATCCTATACGCATTCAGGATTATATAAGCGCAGGTGGGTATGAGGCATTCAATAAAGTAATATCAAACCCCGATACAGAATGGATTATTAATGAAATTAAAGAATCGGAACTCAGAGGAAGAGGTGGTGGTGGATTCTTCACAGGAAAAAAATGGGAATTTGCAAGAAAGTCGGGTAGTGGAATTCAGAAATACATGATCTGCAATGCAGATGAAGGTGACCCTGGTGCATACATGGATAGAAGCATACTTGAAGGCAACCCGCATTCTATTATTGAAGGGATGATTATTGCGGGTATTGCCATTGGCGCAACACAAGGAATTATCTATGTTAGGACTGAATATCCTTTAGCTATTAAACATTCTCTTATTGCTATACGTCAGGCACAGGATTTAGGAATATTGGGTGAAAATATTATGGGAACCGGAAAATCCTTTGAAATAAATATTATAAAAGGTGCAGGTGCATTTGTTTGCGGAGAAGAAACAGCATTGATTAAATCAATCGAAGGGCAGATGGGGCAACCCAGGCAACGTCCTCCTTATCCTGTGATTAAAGGATTATGGGGATGCCCTACATGTATAAATAATGTAGAAACTCTCGCTAACGTACCTGTTGTTATAAGCAAAGGTGCAAAAAAATATTCAGAAGTGGGTGTTCCGGGTAACAGAGGAACAAAAATATTTTCTCTTGTCGGTAAAATAAAAAATACAGGTTTAGTTGAAGTGCCTCTTGGTACAACTATTCGAAAAGTAGTATATGATATCGGAGGCGGTTCTCCGGGAAAAGCAAAAATAAAAGCTATTCAAACCGGTGGTCCTTCAGGCGGATGCATTCCCGAAAAAATGTTCGACCTGCCAATTGATTATGAAAGCTTAACTAAGGTTGGCTCTATAATGGGTTCCGGCGGAATGATAGTGATGGACGAAAACACATGCATGGTTGATGTTGCACGATATTTCACAAACTTCCTTCAGGAAGAATCATGCGGAAAATGCTCAACATGCAGAGAAGGCACTCAGCAAATGAACGATATACTTACAAGAATTACACAGGGAAAAGGAAAAATCGAAGATGTGGAATTACTTAAGGAACTCGGTCTTGTTATCAAAGATGCTTCTATGTGTGGGCTTGGACAAACAGCATCTAATCCTGTTCTTGCTACTATTAAATATTTTATTAATGAATATGAAGAACATATAAATAAGAAAAAATGTGAAGCAGGAGTTTGTAAGGAGATTATATCTTCACATTGTCAGTATACCTGTCCGATAGATACCGAGGCATCTGTTTATATTGCCCTTATAGCTCAGGGTAAGTATGAAGAAGCACTAAGCATTATCAAAAAAGATAATCCTATCTCATCAGCTCTTTCCCGTGTATGCAATCATCCCTGTGAATATAAATGTGGTGCAGGTCAGGGAGGCGAACCTGTTTCTATAAGAAATTT
>JAQUPB010000103.1 GCA_029004185.1 Bacteroidales bacterium
ATTTCCTTTTTAAGAACAACAGGGTCGATAACAACTCCGTTACCAATGATGTTCATGACATTTTCGCGCAATATCCCGGAAGGAATAGTGTGAAGAATGTATTTTTTTCCGCCATATTCAAGAGTATGTCCTGCATTCGGACCTCCCTGAAAGCGGGCAATGATATCATACCTTGGAGCAATGACATCAACCAGTTTTCCTTTTCCTTCATCTCCCCACTGGAGTCCGAGCAAAACATCAATTTTCATCATGTTGCAGTATAATTATTTCAGTTTTTAAAACGAGTATGGATTTTCCAATGGCTAATTTAAATAAAAACCCAACCCGAAAAAATATTGTTAAAAACTTTTGAAAGAATTAAACGACAAACGTTTAAGAATTTAGCTTTTGCAAAAATAAAATTGTTTAATTGTCGAATTGTTAAATTGTTATAAGTCAAGCACCAGTGACATGTTTAAAGGATAAAACAACAATTAAACAATTTAACAATATAGCAATTAATGTATATTAATTATTCGTGAGAATTCTTATAGCAGTTCCACTCAGTTAACAGTAAAAGATATCATTCTTTTTTTCTTTCAATTCTTGTAACGGATAAAATGCCTTTGATGCTTTTGAGGTTTTTCATCATTTCATGAAGATGTTTTGTATCGTGAACATATACCATGAAAGTTCCTTCAAATGTTCCGTCATGTCCATCAAGATTTATGGAACGCATATTTATATTATGCTGGCTTGAGATAATTTTAGTTATCCTGTTTACCATGCCAAGCTGGTCAATTCCCGTTATTTTTATTCCTGTTAAGAACGATACCGATTCTTTCTGATTCCATTTTGCCTTCACAATTTTATTGCCATATTTTGACATCAGTTGTATGGCTTCCTTGCAATTGGTGCGGTGGATTATTATTTTATCCGATTCGACCATGAAGCCAAAAACGTCATCGCCGGGAATGGGATTACAGCATGTTGCAATTGAATAATTAAAATTCTCTATATCTTCTTTCAAAACATTTGACGCCGACCTTGTAGTTATCAGATGCCAGAGTTTATCGGCAACACCGAGAGTAATAACCGACTGTGTGCGCTTTAAATATTTAAGCCATCTTCCGCGTTCCGTATCACGCGAAAATTCCTTGAGGTTTTTAAGGGTTATGTCGCCTTTTTCAATCTGATAAAATAATTCAGTGGGATTTGGGAACTTATAATAATTCATCAACTTGGTTACAACGCTCTGGTTAAATTCCATTTTCAGAAACTTAAGTTTTTTCTCAAGAGTATTTTTTCCCTGTTCAGACAAATACCGCCGTTCTTCTTTAAGGGCATCTTTTATTGATGTTTTCGCTTTTGCCGTAACCACAAAATTAAGCCACTCTTCAACGGGCTTTTGTTTTTGTGAAGACAGGATTTCAATCTGGTCGCCGCTTCTGAGGTGATAACTCAAAGGAACAACCTGATGATTTACTTTTGCGCCTATGCATGTATTCCCGATTTTGGTATGTATGCCATATGCAAAATCAAGGGTAGTGGAACCAACAGGCATGTTTTTTAATTCACCTTTTGGAGTAAAAACAAATATTTCTTCAGCAAAAAGGTTAAGTTTGAAATCATCAACAAAGTCAACAGCGTTAGCTTCGGGGCTGTCGAGAAGTTCGCGCAGTTTTTTCAGCCATTCATCAAGAGCATTTTCACCCGAAACTGCTTCTTTATATTTCCAGTGTGAAGCATATCCTTTTTCGGCAACTTCATCCATGCGTTCGGTGCGTATTTGTATTTCCACCCATCTTCCTTCGGGACCCATAACAGTGGTATGCAATGACTCATATCCGTTTGCCTTGGGAGTAGAAACCCAGTCTCTCAGGCGATCGGGATTGGGGCGATACAAATCGGTTACTGCCGAATATGCCACCCAGCAATCGGATTTTTCCCTTTCAAAGGGAGTATCAATAATAATTCTTATGGCAAACAAATCATAAACTTCTTCAAAAGGGATTTCTTTTCTTTTCATTTTATCCCATATAGAATTTACGGATTTAACTCTGCCGAAAATTCTTGACTTGATTCCTGATTTATCAAGTGACTTTTTTACGGGTTCAATAAATTTCTGAATGTAAATGTCACGTGCTTCCTGTGTGGCAGCAAGTTTTTTGGTTATCGAACTATAAATATCGGAAGCTATATATTTTACACCAAGGTCTTCGAGTTCGTTTTTAATTTCATAAAGACCGAAGCGATGAGCCAGCGGTGCATACAAAAACAATGTTTCGGAAGCTATTTTAAGTTGTTTTTCTTTTGAAAGCGAATCCAGCGTTCGCATATTATGAAGGCGGTCGGCAAGCTTAATGAGAATAACCCTCACATCGTCGGAAAGAGTGAGAAGCATTTTCTTGAAATTTTCGGCCTGCATTGATGTTGTCTGATCAAAGACCCCTGCAAGTTTTGTAAGTCCGTCAATTGTTTTAGCAGCCGTTTCGCCGAACATTCCCCTGATGTCTTCGAGAGTATATTCGGTGTCTTCCACAACATCGTGAAGCAAAGCACAGGCAATAGAGGTAATTCCGAGTCCGATATTGCTGGCAACTATATGCGCAACATCCAAAGGGTGATAAATGTAAGGTTCGCCCGATTTGCGGCGCATGTCTTTGTGCGCTTCAATAGCAAGGTCAAGCGCTTTGCGTAAAAACTGCTTGTTCTCTTTGGAAACATTAGGTCTTATTACTCTCAGCAAATCACGATACTTCTTCAGTATTACCATTCTTTCGGCAATGACATCAACCTTCTTATCCATAACCTGCGTATTTTTTTGAAGTGTAAATATACGTTATTTTTTTTAACTAATCAGTTCTTGAAATACCAAAATTAAAAAAAATAAACATTCGAACAATCGAGCATTCGAACAAATAAACAATCATTTAATTTGTTTTTAAAATTTTAAATTCCACTCTCCGATTTTTAGCTCTTCCTTCGGTGGAATTATTGTCGGCAACGGGTACGGAAGTTCCATAACCCGTATAAACCAACCGCTCCGGATTTATTCCTTTACTTATTAAAAAATTAACTACCGATTTTGCTCTCGCTTCTGAGAGTGAAATATTATACGATTCGCTGCCAACGATATCGGTATGTCCTGAAATTTCAATTTCAATCGAAGGATTTTCATTTAAAAACGAAACAAGTTTATTCAACTCGGCAAATGATTGGGGAAGCAAGTCGTATTTATCAAAATCAAAAAAAACATTTTTCAGCACGGTAACTTTGCCTTTTACTGTTGAAAATTTACTTTCCTCAACAGGTTCAACTGAAATATCGTCAATATAAAAGCGCAAGCGGCAATTCAAATCAGGAAAGTCTTTATTTTTCTGTTTAAAACCCTCAATTATTTCCTTTTCTTTCTGTTTGAAATAATCATATATAAGATATTTTCTTATCGATATTTCCTGTTGTAATTTCTGATTCACTATTCTGAATTTTTCATTTTTCGCTTCCCTTTTCTTTTTATTTTTTATTTTTTGGATGTCCCACGAATTATCCAGAAAATCCTTGTATTTACTTTTAACTTCATTTTCAACCTTCTTAACGCTATCGGCAAATTTTATTTCAATTTCGTTGAGTTGTTCGAAAAATACTTTATTATTGGGCGATTCAAGAGTGTCAATTCTTGATTTGTTTTTTGTTTTGTAAAATCTTCCGATTAAGAGATATTCTTCATTTCCTTTAGCAACAAATTTTTCTTCGAGCTTGTACCAGGTGTAATTGTTGATAGGCTTGAACTTTATTTGCGGTTCAATAAAAAATCTTGTTTTGCGGTCAACTTTTAAAGGAGTTGTTGTAAATGCAAATCCTATTTCGTTCAATGAATCAATGTCGCATTTCCCCAGTGAGTCAACAGTCAGCAAATATGCTTTAACAAGATAATTTTGATTTTCAGATAACCTGCTTTTAAGTTTTACCTGAAGATATTCGGTAGTGTTCCATTTCCACATGCATATGCCGTTATAGCATTCGCCGCTGTGCGCTTTCGAACTGTTATTTTCGAAATGATACCACGGTCGTATGGGCTGCCGCCAATCATATACAGAATCCTTTATGTGTGCTTCAAAGCCCGGATTTGGAACAAGGTTCTGAGCTTCGCAGAAGCAAAAACAAAATTGTATTATGATTATTATTTTAAACCGCACTTTGGGTTGGATTTAGTTTGTAAATGTATGAAAAATCAGTTTAGAGTTTTCAGTTTGAAGTTTTCAGTTAATTTATTGAATTGTTTTATTAGTAAATTTATTATTTTTGTTAAATTATTCTCAGATTATTATGATACGTCAATTGCTAAACTCATAATCATTAATATGCAACAATAGAAACGGCACAAAATTAGCTTTAACAAACAAAGGTGCGGAGTCAGCACCATAATCACTGACAAAATAAAAATGAAAAAAACTACAATTATCCTGGCAGTTTTTATTACAATGACAATTTCCACTAAAGCTCAGTGGACAAAACAAACAAGCGGAACTTCAAAAAATTTATGGGGAGCGTCGTTTGTAAATCAAGATCTCGGTTTTGTTTGCGGTGATTCAGGTGTTATTCTGAAAACAACTAATGGTGGTACCAACTGGGCGAAGCAAATTTCGGGAACCACATATAGTTTAGGCGGCTTGCAGTTCATTGATGCAAGCACAGGATATGCCATAGATTTTTCCGACGCCGGTGCAAAGCTCCTTAAAACAACCAGCGGTGGTTCTAATTGGATTAATATCAGCCTGAACATAATGAGCGCTCATAGCGGAGGAATATGGTTTTTTGCTGCCGATACCGGTTTATTGTCAATTGGAGATGGTCCATCCTATTCAAACAGCAGAATCCTGAAAACAACGAATGGTGGAGTTTCGTGGGATACGGTATACAAATCAGCAGGAACAGGATGGTTGAGTTATTTCTATTTTCCCGACAGGAAAAACGGATATGCAACAGTCAGCGAAAGCCGTGTTTTAAAAACCACTGATGGAGGCAATAACTGGACTCTTTTGAATAATCTTACAGGAAGCCTTTGGATGTCGGGTGTTTATTTCTTTAATAAAGACACGGGATTTGTAGGCGGAGGTAATTTTGGTTCGGGCGGTGGTTCGATTTTCAAAACCACTGATGGCGGAAGTAACTGGCAAACTCAACCAAATACTTATGGTACAGCCGTTATGTTATTTACTGCAACCGATATCGGATATGCCATTGGAGCCAACGCAACATGGACTTTGAAAAAAATAATAAAAACCACTAACGGCGGTGCAGACTGGGCTTGTGATACTGTGCTTTCATCAGGCATGAATGGAATTACTTTTCCAAATGCTAATATTGGCTTTGCAGTTGGTGACAGCGGAAAAATATTCAAATATACTAATCCGTCTGTTGGCATTTCTAATGAATCATCAATAAGCAAAATGACTGTTGTTTATCCCAATCCCGCCAATGACATTGTTACCTTGAATATTCATAATTCAAACAACGGAAGATTGGAAATTAAAATTTACGACATTACCGGTACTTTGGTTAAATCGGAAACACTGAAACAAAACCAACAGCAAATTAATGTAAGCGATTTAAGTAACGGCATTTATATGGTTTCAATAAAATCAAAAGATTTCATGGAAAATCAAAAACTAATAATTCAAAGATAAATGTGGCGATACATTACAAGTAGCTATTCGATGCTGTTCCAAAAGGTCACGAAAACCGGATTTTATTATGAATTTTAATTTTATCAACCCTTAAAAAAAAAATATGAGCATGATGAAAGAATTCAAAGAGTTTGCCATGAAAGGCAACCTTATAGACATGGCGGTTGCCTTTGTAATGGGTGCTGCTTTCGGAAAAATAGTAAGCGGATTTATTGATGGAATGGTAATGCCCGTGGTTGGTAAAATTACTGCCGGCGTTGACTTTAAATCATTAAAATATGTTTTAAGCGAAGCGAAAGTTAACGAAACCGGTAAAATTATTGCTGCTGAAGCATCAATAAAATATGGTGAATTCATCACCATTTTCATTGATTTTGTTTTGGTTTCGTTTGTTATGTTCCTGTTGGTTAAAGCAATTAACAAGATGAAGAAAAAACAGGATGCGATTCCCGTAACACCGCCCCCACCGACAGCAGACCAAAAACTTCTGACGGAAATCCGCGATTTGCTGAAAAAATAAAACGGCCGAGAAATTTCCGGTAATATCAGGAATGTCAATAATTATAATTGTACAAACATTTACAACAATTAAATTTTGACATTCCTTGTTTTTTTTATTATATTTGATAAAATGTTTTTTTATTTCCGAAAATCACAAATAATAAATCCATACTAAATAAAAGGAGGTTATTATGAGAAAAAACTTTTTACTCTTAGTTATGATTCTATTAACTGTAAAAGTAATGAATGCGCAACCGCAGCTCACTATCGCCAACATGATGCAAATAGGCGATACAACACTTATGATACGTTTTGATACTACCGGCAAAATAAACGAAGGACCGGGTGGTACGGATGTTATATGGGATTATTCAGATCTTGATTCGGTTAACCACTACCACAGATATTCTTTGGACCCGCCGAGCACACCATACGGCAATCATTACCCAACGGCAAATTTTTGCGAAAGATCCATCATAGATGCTTCCGACTTTTATGGATATGCGATTTTCAATAGTGATTCTGTAACTCAGGTTGGCGCTGCCGGAGTATCAGGCGATTCAACTGTTTATTACGAGCCGATTACTTCGCATTATCCTGTTACATATTTATCCACTCAAGTTGATACTTCCATATACACAATGTTTATGCATAACGGTTTGCAATTAAGAATTCATGAGAGACAAACCATTATTTACGATGGCTATGGAACCCTGAAAATCCCCGTCGGAACATTCACAAATGTTGTCCGCCATTCTCTCGAAACGTATATAATAGATTCGATGTACATGAACACTACTTTTATGGGTGTTGACACATTTTATGAAAAAAATTATTACTGGGTAGCAGAAAATTACAGACCGGAACTACTGCGTATGCTTGTCATTCAATTGCAGAACGGCGTTCCTAAAACATCGGCAATACCATATTATTATAACAAAACCCCGCATTTAAACCTACCAACTTCTGTTGTTAAAACGAGCAATAACAATAGTTTTGCATATCCTAATCCGTTTAGCGAAACAACTACTGTTTATTTGAATTCAAGCATAAGGGATGGAAACGCATGTTGTAAAATTTATAATGTGCTTGGTGAAGAAGTTCAAAACATAAGTAATATCAATACTAATGAAATAAAAATTGAAAGAAATAATTTACCTGCGGGAATTTATTTTTATAAAATCAGCGATAAAAATAAAATTACAGGTATAGGAAAATTAATTGTTCAATGATTTATTATTTAGTGCGAAGTTCGGAAACCCGAAATAATAAGAGCTGACTTATTATATTTTATTTCTTTTGTATGATATTTCATACAAAATGTCTGAGAAATCATACAAAATGTCTGAAATATCATACAAAAACGTGATAAGGAAGGATATGGCAGACAGAAACCGAGAGAGCCGGATTTTTCTTGATAGGTTACTTTGCGGAAATCATTCCTGATAATATATTCTTTTAATCCTTCTTGAAAGACTTGTGAACACCTCATAAGGAATGGTGTCCATATCGTTTGCAACATTTGCTATTGGATAATCTTTTCCGAAAATAACAACATCGTCGCCTTCTTTAACATCAATACCTGAAACATCCACCATTGTCATGTCCATGCAAATGTTTCCCACAATGGGAGCAAGTTTACCATTAATGAATATTTTTCCTTTTCCATTTCCGAGTGCTCTTGCCAGGCCGTCGGCATAACCTATGGGAACAACAGCAATTTTGATTTTTTTATTTGCAACTGCTTTTCTGCCGTAGCCCACACTTTCGTTTGCGGCAATTTCCCTTATTTGCGAAATGTTGCTTTTCAGTGTGCTCACGTTCTGAAGAAAATCCTGATGTTCAGCAGTGGGGCTTATTCCGTATAAACCAATCCCAAGCCGCACCATGTCGAATTGCGCTTCGGGAAAGCGTATTATTCCCGATGTATTTAATATGTGAAGTAAAATATCGTGATTGAATTCCGATTTAATTTTATCGCCCGCTTCCTTAAAAGTTTTTATCTGTTGCCGTGTAAAATCATCGTGTTCGGGTTCATCACCTGAAGAGAGATGCGAAAAAACAGATTTTAAATTTATGAATTTATTTTCTTTAATTATTTTGAGCAAATCATTTACTTCATCATTTCCAAAGCCCAGACGGTGCATTCCGGTGTCGAGCTTTATATGTATGTCAATTTGTTTCTGAATTGATTTGTATGTTTTTTTAACCGTATTTATGAGCATTTCCAAAACCCTGAAGCTGTATATTTCAGGTTCGAGCCCATGCCTTATCATTGTATCGAAACTCTGCTCCTGCGGGTTCATTACGAGAATGGGGGTTGTAATTCCAGCATTACGCAATTCAACACCTTCGTCGGAATATGCAACTGCAAGGTAATCCACCCTGTGAAACTGCAGGATATTTGCAATTTCATAACTTCCGCTTCCATATGAAAATGCTTTCACCATTGCCATCATTTTTGTGGAAGGATTTAGCAAAGAGCGGAAATAATTAAGATTGTTCACAATTGCATTCAGGTTTATTTCCAAAACGGTTTCGTGCGCTTTCTGCTGAATTATCTTTCCTATCTGTTCGAATTTGAACAATCTCGCTCCTTTCAGCAATATTGCCTCATTGCTGAATAATGCACCAGAGTATTCGTTCAGAAAATCATCCGTAGTGTTGTAAAATTTATTTTCAATTTTACCGAATTTTTTGGAATGCCTCGAAATTGCGCTTCCTATTCCTATAATTTTGGTTACGCCTTTCTGTGAAACCAATTCGGCAATATCATTATATAAATCGTTTTCGTCAATTCCGCTTTGTAAGATGTCGGATAAAATCAGAGTTTTCTTTTTATGTTGTTCCTGCTGATTGAGAAAGTCAAGCGCTATTATGAGAGAATTTATGTCGGAGTTATAACTGTCGTTTATCACCGCGCAATTGTTAATTCCTTCTTTGAGTTCGAGTCGCATTGCAACGGGAGCAAGCGACAGCATTCTCTTTTTTATTTTTTCGTTATCGCATCCAAAATAGAGCATTACCGCCCAGCAGTGAATTGCATTTTCAACAGAAGCATCATCAACAAAGGGAATTTCAATTGAAATATTTTTATTTTTAAAAACAGCATCAATTGTTGTTTTTTGTTTGTTTTTCGAAACGTTATTTATTTTAAGGGTTGCATCGGAATTCCGCGACCATGAGAAAACATCAATATTTTCTATCATTTCCGATTTTATGATTTTTTCTTTTATCCCGAAACTATCCGTGCAGTAAAATAAAGTTTTTACTTTCTGAAACAATCTCAGCTTCTCCCCTATTTTCTGTTCTATGTTTATAAAATTCTCGCCATGCGCCTGACCTATGTTAGTGAATATTCCGATAGTCGGAGAAATTATCGCCTGAAGTTTTTCCATTTCATCGGGTTCTGATATTCCCGCTTCAAAAATTGCAAGCTCGTGTTCTTTACTCATTTGCCACACCGATAATGGAACACCAACCTGCGAATTATAACTTTTGGGGCTTCTTATAATTTTCTTATCTTCACTCAATAACTGAAAAAGCCATTCTTTTATAACAGTTTTACCATTGCTGCCCGTAATTGCAATAACAGGAATGTTAAAATTTTTTCTGTGCGAAGAAGCAAGCTGCTGAATTGCAGTGAGGGTGTTTTTAACAAATAAAATATTTGCTTCAGGCATCAGGTTTATGTTTGCGGGTTTTTCCGAAACCACAAAATTTCTGATTCCTTTTTCGTAAAGTTCAATGAGATAATTATGGCCGTTATGTCTTTTTCCGGCAATGGCGAAAAAGAGCGATGATTCGAAATTAGAAAGCGTCCTGCTGTCGATAAAAATGTTTTTTACCAAAGCAGTGCCGTCGTGTTTGTTTAAAAACTCTCCTTTTATTATCTGTGCAATCTTCGAAATGTCATAGTTCAGAAGCATCTTAATAAATTTTATTTTCCAACAATGAAATTATTATTGTTTTACTGTTTGTTTGGGTTTTC
Source organism: Bacteroidales bacterium (assembly GCA_029004185.1). Classification (GTDB taxonomy): domain Bacteria; phylum Bacteroidota; class Bacteroidia; order Bacteroidales; family JAHJDW01; genus JAQUPB01. The sequence continues at coordinate 10,162 of JAQUPB010000103.1, forward strand.
CTTTTCTATGTATTGTGATTTTAATGGATTAGCAGTATCGCTGTCATAAGCCGAACGGTTTTTAAATATTGTACATGCCAGAAACAGCGCCGAGCGGAATGAACATGGAGATGCCACATTTTTACCGGCAATTTCAAATCCTGTTCCGTGGTCGGGAGATGTTCTTATCACAGGCAGTCCGGCTGTGTAATTAACGCCATTTTCAAAAGCCATCATTTTAAAAGGTATGAGTCCCTGGTCGTGGTACATTGCCAGAACAGCATCGAATTTGCTGTAGTTGCCGTCTCTGAAAAAGCCGTCGGCGGCATAAGGACCATAAACAAGAGCTTTTTCTTCGTACGCTTTACTTATTGCGGGAATTATAACACTTTCTTCTTCCGTGCCTATAACTCCTTTATCCCCCTTATGAGGATTAAGTGACAGGACGGCTATTTTAGGCATTCTTACTGCAAAATCTCTTATCAAAGTATGATTCATAACTTTGATTTTATTATAAATACTTTCTATTGACAAATTTGCGGAAACATCTTTCACAGCAACATGATTTGTCGCAATGCCTATTTTGCAAATGTCGCTTACCATAAGCATAAGATGATTTTCAACTTTAAACTTATCGGCAAGAAATTCGGTATGACCCGGGTAATTGAAATTTTGCGATTGAATGCTGTATTTGTTTATCGGCGCCGTAACCAAAACATCAATGTTGTTTTTTTTCAGATCTTCAACTGCTGCTTCCATTGCCACAACAGAAAGTTCACCAGCCGCCTGACGCACTTTTCCCATTTCTATTTTAACTTCTTTATCATAACAGTTCACAAGGTTGGCTCTTTTGGAGTG
>JAQUPB010000104.1 GCA_029004185.1 Bacteroidales bacterium
ATGATGTTACAATAATTGCAAACGGTCAACTGACATGAGAAACATTACAGGCAGCCTATACATTGGAAAACGAGGGGATTTCAGCAAGAGTGATAAACATTCATACGATTAAGCCGCTAGATGAAGAAATAATTCTTAAAGCAGCAAAAGAAACAAGAGCAATTGTTACTGCCGAAGAACACCAGATAACAGGCGGTTTGGGAAGTGCTGTTGCAGAAGTGATTGTTAAAAATAACCCTGTGCCAATTGAATTTATCGGTATGCCCGATTGTTTCGGCGAATCAGGGCAACCTTACGAACTGATGGATAAATACGGAATGACTTCAAGACATATAATTACTGCTGTGAAAAAAATTCTAAAAAAAGTTTAAAGTTTGAAGTCTAAAGTTTAAAGTTATGCGAAACCTTGCGTTCTTCGCAGTTTCTTGATGTTCCTGGCGGTTAAATATTATTTAACTGAAATCTTAATTTTTAACAATAATTATTTTACTACAACTTTATCTGTATAAACATTATCCCCGGTTTTAACTTTCACGATGTAAGTACCTGCTACTTCAATATCAATTACAACTTGGTTGTTGCTTAAAGTTTCTTTCATAACTTTATTTCCCAAAATATCATAAACAGTTACTATGCTTTGTTTACCTGTATTTTCGTATAGTCTAATTTTTATTTGTTTGTTTTCGCTTATAACAGACAATTGGTTCAGCCCATCAACCTTAGTACATCCTGTTGCTGTGCTCACAGTTACATAACCGGTGGAAAGTGTAAAATATGTGTCATTTTTGTTGGTTGCGATTGAACTGGTAGAACCCCATGTTCCTGCCGCCTGGCCAACTCCGCCAAGTATAAGTTCATTGGCTGTTGAATTAGTGCCTGCTGCAAGGGCGGCTTTTGCTGTTCCGATTATAGATAATGTTCCTGAAATTGTTTCAGCAATAGAAAATGTTTTATTCCCCGAACCGGACAATGTAAGGTGATAATAATTTACGGCTTTTACTGCCTGAGCCGCGCCGTTATAATTTACTGTATTACCAGATGCTGTAGCAGTAAGAGCAAAATACGCATTATTATTAATTGCTCCAATGTTTAGTGTAGAATTACTTGCATTAGTCCAAGTTAAGTTAGAAGTGCCAAGTGACATAGTTGCTATCGTGGCAGTTCCATAGTTACTAAAGGTTCCGCCGGTACTACCAACTGCATATGTTCCGTTTACCGTGAGAGTTCCATTGTTAGTAAATGCTACTACGCCGGTAGCTGAAGACAGATCTCCATTTATCACAAGAGATCCATTGTTAGTAAAGGTACCACCGCCACCAATAAATCCAATATTTCCGCTAACAGTAAAAGTACACAATGAGTTAATTGCTAAAGTGCACCCGCCATCAACAAAAGTCAAGCTTGCAATTGTACCGTTACCGTTTACTGTGAGAGTAATGCCCTGACAAATCTGAATAATATCTCCCGATCCGGGATCACAAGAAGATAATGCACCGCTGCAATTTACGGCAGAGAAAATAGCTGAAGTAGCAGTACCGGGGGTCCATATACCTGAAGTTCTGGCATAATAAGTTGTCGCAAACCCGCTTGCAACACTCAGGAGGAGCATACAAAACACAAATATATTTCTGAGAATTTTCATAAATTTTGGTTTTAAGTGAATATAAAGTTTAAGATTGCAACTCGTAAATCTAAAATCAGTTTCTATTTTAACAATAATTATTTTACTACAACTTTATCTATATAAACATTATCCCCTGTTTTAACTTTCACGATGTACGTACCTGCTACTTCAATATCAATTACAGTTTGGTTGTTGCTTAAAGTTTCTTTTATAACTTCATTTCCCAAAATATCATAAACAGTTACTATGCTTTGTTTGCCTGTATTTCCGTATATTATAATTTTTATTTGTTTATTTAATGTTATAACTGATAATTTATTCAGCCCATCAACTTTTGTACATCCTGTAGTTGTGCTTACAGTCACATAACCTGTGGAAAGTGCAAAGTATGTATCATTTTTATTTGTAGCGATGGAGTTTGTGGATCCCCATGTTCCTGCAGCTTCGCCAACTCCGCCAAGTATAAGTTCATTTGCCGTTGAATTAGTGGCAACTGCCAGGGCGGCCTTTGCTGTTCCGTTTATTGATAATGTTCCCGAAATTGTTTCGGCAACTGAAAATGTTTTATCTCCTGAGCCGGATAATGTAAGGTTATAATAATTTACAGCCTTCACTGCCTGAGCCGCGCCGTTATAATTTACTGTATTACCGGATGCTGTAGCAGTAAGAACAAAACGCGACGGATTAGTAATTGTTCCGGAAATATTCAATGTGGAATTGGTTCCATTAGTCCAATTTAAATTTGCGTTGCCAAGCGACAGGTCTGCTATGGTAAAAGTTCCGTTGTTATTAAAAGTTGTAACATTATTACCAATTGTTATAGTTCCGCTTACAGAAATGGTTCCATTGTTAGTAAAGGTTCCGCCGTTATTAACATTTGTAAAAGTTCCGCCTATCGAGAGAGTTCCATTATTGGTAATTGTTGCGATACCATTAGTGTAACCGACATTTCCACTGACAGTAAGAGAGCATAATGAGTTTATTATTAAAGCAACACCGGCACCGTTATTAAGAGTAAGACTGTTGCAGCTATATGACCCGTCAACTGTAACAGTATAACCGCCGTTAATAACAACATCATCAGCTATAGCCGGCACCACATCACCAACCCACGTTGATGTTGCAGACCAATTTCCTGTTGCCTTCGAGGTGATTGTTGCAGCAAACCCTTTTACTGCAACAATTATGAGTGCGCTAAAAACGAGTAATTGTTTAAGAGTTTTCATAAGCATTTTGATTTAGGATAAAATCATTATCTTTTTACAACCGACAGCTAAAATTTAATTTTCAGTAGTTCGAACATTTTCTTAAGTTTCAGGGGTTTTTCTTTTCCGAATCTTGCGATGTCCTTGAATATTTCTTCCACTGATTTCGGGATGGTTAATTGGTCCATATTTTTTGAATAGAACTTATCGGCGACACAAATTATTTTTTCTTCTATTGTTGTCGGGATCATATCATGTTTCGGTATGGGCAGATTATCTTTTTCAATATCATCAACAGTGAGCCCCACGCCGATATGAGTTTCACAGATTTTTGCAATTCCCGGCAAGCCTTCTTTTTCCAAAAGTTCTCTGCCGAGATAACCGTGGCATATATAATTAAAAGTGCCGAAACATCCTATTCTCGGAGCATTTGTATAAATAATCCCAATATCGTGAAGCATCGCACCATTTATAATAAAATCAAGGTCGGGCTTTAAATCAGGATTGTTGTTTGCAATTTCAATTGCTTTTTCTTTAACGGCAACGCTATGATTATAAAAGTAATAATAAGCCAAAGAATCTTCAGGGTAGTACTTTTTTATAATATCTATTGGAAGCATAAAAAATCAAAATAGATATTACAAATATACATCAAAAAAAGCCGTTTTGTATTTTTTTATTCAAAAACCCTATGAACCACATTATTTCTTCCGTTTCTTTTCACATGATACATAAGTTCATCGGATTTACCGAGAACTTCATTTGCCGATTCAGGAGGTCTGATGAAAGTAGCAACTCCGATGCTGAATGTTACAGGCCAGTTGTTTTCTTCCATCACTTTTAAAAGAGAGTTTTTAATAACATCGATACTGCTGGTTGATAATTCAATTCCTGTTTCAGGCATCAATATGCAAAATTCATCTCCACCAACGCGGGCAACAATATCAGCAGCCCTGATATTTTCATTAATTGTAGAAGCAATAACCTGCAGAAGCCTGTCGCCCGTTGCATGCCCATACTCATCATTTATATGTTTGAAATTATCACAATCAATGTAAACTGCAGAAATCGTGTGAAAATATCTTTTACTTCTTTGTATTTCCTTATTTGTTTCTTCGATAAAAAACCGTGAGTTTGCAATACCCGTGAGCGAATCAGTTCTTGAAAATACTATTTCTCTCTTAATGATTTTTTTTATTTCAGCTATGATAAATGAAGAAAATAAGTAGAACAAAAATATTCCTGCGTTATTCCATATGTATATACCCGATAACTTCAATGATTCACCCACCAGAAAGTCCGTGTAAAGTATCACTAAAATGCAAATCATTGAAAAAACATAACCAACATATAATGAAATAAACCATGCAGAAATAAGAACAGGAACCGAATAAAATACCGCCAATGAAATTTCGTATTTTGACAGATAGTCGATATATCCAATGAAAGCCACAAGAAAAAAGGAAATAGCCAATATCAGTACAGGTGGCTTTTTTGAGAGCAGAAGATTTGGTATTTTCATTTGTATAAAAACTTAATAATGAAGCAGACAAATATAAATACATTGATTTCAATATTCAAAAGTATATCGGAAGAATTGACACTATTTAACATTTTTTATAAAAAACAAAAACTTAATTCAATAAATATTAACTTTGAATAATAATTCACAAATGTGGAGAAATTCTTAAAAGAACTTAACGAAGCGCAGAGAGAAGCTGTACTTTTTACCGACGGTCCGATAATGGTTATTGCAGGCGCAGGCTCCGGTAAAACAAGGGTTCTCACATATAAAATCGCATATCTGCTAAAAAAAAACATTGACCCTTTCAATATATTGGCACTAACTTTTACTAATAAAGCCGCCAACGAAATGAAAGAAAGAATAATAAATATTGTTGGCACAACCGATGCTCACAATATGTGGATGGGAACTTTTCATTCGGTGTTTGCAAAAATTTTGCGCAGAGAATCCTTAAAAATAGGTTATCCTAATAATTTTACAATTTACGATACTGATGACTCCAAAAGTGTCATCAAATCGGTGATTAAAGAAATGGATCTTGATGATAAAGTTTATAATCCCGGATATGTCCTTGGCAGAATTTCAGCAGCAAAAACAAGTCTGATTTCTTATGAAGAATATAACAAAAGCGATGAACTTGTTTCTGAAGACAGGATGGCGCGGAAACCTCTGTTTGGTCAAATTTACGAGTCATACTGTAAACGTTGCTACAAAGCTTCGGCAATGGATTTTGACGATTTGCTCTTCAACATGCACATGCTGCTGCGAAATTTTCCCGATGCTTTGCTTAGGTATCAAAAGAAATTCAAATATATCCTCGTTGACGAATATCAGGATACAAATCATTGCCAGTATATTATTCTGAAACAACTTGCCGCAATGTTTGAAAATATTTGTGTGGTTGGCGACGATGCTCAAAGCATTTATTCATTCCGCGGAGCAAACATTCAGAATATCCTCGGCTTCCAAAATGATTATCCCGATTTTAAAATTTTCCGCCTTGAACAAAATTACCGCTCAACACAAAATATTGTAAACGCTGCAAACAGCATCATTGTAAATAATGTCGGAAAAGTCCATAAAATAGTATGGACTGAAAATGAAAACGGCGAAAAGGTAAAAATACTTAAAGCCCATTCCGACAGCGAAGAAGGAAGCATTGTTGCAAATTCCATTTTCGAAAACAAGATGAATTTCCAGATGCAGAATAAAGATTTCGCAATTCTTTACCGTACAAACGCACAATCAAGGGCATTTGAAGAATCCCTCAGAAAGCTTAATATTCCATACAGAATTTACGGCGGACTTTCGTTTTACCAGCGCAAAGAAATAAAAGACCTGATTGCTTATTTCCGCCTTACCATTAATAACAACGATGATGAAGCGCTGAAAAGAATTGTAAATTATCCTGCAAGAGGAATAGGCAAAACATCAATTGAGAGACTCATTATTGTTGCAAGTGAAAATAACAAAAGCATCTGGCAGATTATCGAAAACTTTGGTGATTACAAAACCGGACTTAATACGGGAACTCTAAACAAATTATCGGAATTTATCACAATGGTAAAAAGTTTCTCCGTTCAGCTTAAAAATAAAGATGCTCACGAAATGGCTTGTCTCGTAGCTAATTCCTCGGGAATCGCAAGAGAACTTTATGATGATAAGACTCCCGAAGGCATAAGCAGGCATCAGAACATCGAAGAATTACTAAACGGCATAAAAGATTTTGTTGACAGGCAGGAAAGTGCAGCTGGCGAAGAAAATACTTCTTCTCTTGCTGAATTCATGCAGGATATTGCTTTGGTTACCGATGCCGACATAAAAGACAAGGACGGGAATGATAAGGTTTCCATAATGACTATTCATGCTGCAAAAGGACTTGAATTTCCTTATGTTTACATTTCGGGCGTCGAAGAAAATTTATTTCCTTCGCAATTTAATATAAACACAAGAAACGAACTCGAGGAAGAACGTCGCCTCTTCTATGTTGCACTCACAAGAGCAATGAAAAGGGTTTTTATCTCATTTGCAACGACACGCTATCGCTGGGGAAATGTTGTTTCATGCGAACCAAGCAGGTTTATCGAAGAGCTCGACACAAAATTCATAGAGTTTGAAAACAAAAAACATTTTAAACCATTCGATGATGACAGCCGCCTGAGTTTTGATAAATTTGAAATTAAAAAATACAAATACACAGGGCAAACCGTTAAAAAAAATCTTGTAAAAATAACTCAGGCAATAAATTCAGCAACTCCGAACAATCCTGATTTTATCAGCAACCAGAACATACAAGTAGGAATGGTAGTGGAACACCAGCGCTTTGGAAAAGGAAAAGTAATTACAGTTGAAGGAAAACAATCAGACAAAAAAGCAATAGTGTTTTTTGAAAATGTCGGACAAAAGCAATTACTGCTGAAATATGCCAAACTGAAAGTTATAGAGTGATTTTTTTAATTAATAAAATAAATCTTATATTTGTAAAATCAAATCATACAAAAAGTTTTTTCAGACCTGATAAAAATCAAAAACCAGCAACCGTCCTGAATTAAATTAAATTTAACTTAAAACATTAAACCTTAAACTTTAAACTATTTTTATGGAATACAACAGCACACGTTCAAAACTTATAATGCGTGAGTATGGCAGGAACATACAGAAAATGGTAGAATTCGCAATGACAGTAGAAGAAAAGGAAAAACGCAATGAAGTAGTTCGTTCAATTATTTCGGTAATGGGGCAATTGCACACACACCTCAGGGATGTTACTGATTTCAAACATAAACTCTGGGACCATCTTTTCATAATTTCCGATTTCAATCTTGACGTTGATTCACCTTATCCGGTTATTAAAAAACAGGACATATTCAAAAAGCCGGAACGCATTTCATATAGCAATCCCCGCGATATTAAATTCCGTTATTACGGAAAAACAATTGACAAAATAATTCAGAAAGTAAGCGAAATGGAAGACAATCCCGAAAAGGAAATGCTGATAAATGTAATCGCCAACCATCTGAAAAAATCATATCTCACATGGAACAGAGAATCCGTAACTGACGATTTGATTAATGAACATCTCGGCATTTTATCAAACGGGAAATTAAAATTATCGGAAAATATGCGTTTATATAATACCAGCGATATACTAGCAAGAAACAAAAGAAAAAAGAAAACAAACACAATAGGCAGCAGCAATACCAACAGCAACAGCAAATACAGCAATCACAGAACAAACAACAATAATCACCATAAGCAATAAATTTTAACTCATTTTAAATTTTATGAGTTCATTTGAAATTATTGGCGGAAAAAGTCTCAAGGGTGAACTAATCCCTCAGGGCGCCAAAAATGAAGCATTGCAGGTAATTTGTGCTACAATTCTCACTCCCGGGAAAGTAAAGATTTCAAATATTCCCGATATACGCGATATAAACAATCTCATTGCTCTTCTTGTAAAACTTGGTGTAAAGGTTGACAATACTGCAAAAGGTGAATTCGTTTTTCAGGCAGAAAATATTGATTTATCATATCTCAACTCCGAAGATTTCAAAACTAAAGTTACAAGCCTGCGCGGCTCTGTAATGCTTACGGGTGCATTGCTCGGGCGTTTCGGAAAAGCATACATATTAAAACCCGGAGGTGATAAAATCGGAAGACGCCGTTTGGATACCCACATCACAGGATTGCAAAACCTCGGTGCAACCTTCACTTACGACTCAAAAGACGGCATTTATAAAATTGAAGCAAAAGAACTGAAAGGTTGCTATATGCTCCTCGATGAAGCTTCTGTAACCGGCACGGCAAATATTATTCTTGCGGCAGTTCTGGCAAAAGGGAAAACAACAATTTTCAACGCTGCCTGCGAACCATATTTACAGCAGCTTTGCGAAATGCTCAACAGAATGGGAGCAAAAATTTCGGGCATCGGTTCAAATTTATTAACCATTGAAGGTGTAACCTCATTGAAAGGCACTGAACACAAATTGCTGCCTGACATGATTGAAGTCGGCAGTTTCATCGGACTTGCCGCAATGACTCGTTCTGAGATAACCATTAAAGAAGTGAAGTACGAACATCTGGGAATCATTCCGGAAGTTTTCAAACGCCTCGGAATAAAAATCGAAAAACGCGGAGATGATATTTTCGTTCCCAAACAGGAAAATTATGAAATTGAAAATTTTCTTGATGGCTCAATAATGACAATTGCCGATGCGCCATGGCCGGGATTTACTCCCGATTTACTGAGTATTGTACTCGTTGTTGCTATTCAGGCAAAAGGAAGCGTATTAATACATCAGAAAATGTTTGAAAGCCGTTTGTTCTTTGTTGATAAGCTTATTGACATGGGCGCAAAAATAATTTTATGCGACCCTCACCGTGCCACTGTTATAGGGTTAAATCATCAGTATCATCTGCGCGGAGTGGAAATGACTTCGCCCGACATACGTGCCGGAGTATCGCTTCTCATTGCCGCATTATCTGCCGAAGGAAAAAGCATAATCCACAATGTTGAACAGATTGACCGCGGTTACCAGAATATAGACGGACGATTGAATGCTATCGGGGCAAGCATAAAAAGAGTCTGAAGTTTTATTTAATCATCCCTAAACCTTCCAATGCTGATTTATCATCAGGACTAAGCAGAAGCACATTACCGAATAAAACCTTTGCTTCCCTGAAGTTGCCAAGTTTTAGATTTGTCCATGCAAACATCAGAAGAGAATTATAATCGAAAGGATAAAGGTTTACAACTTTTTCAAAATATTTTAAAGCATTCGCATAGTCTTGTTTATTGTAATAAATATATCCCATATTATAGTTAGCGCTGGAATTTTTTTCATCAATTTTAAGAATTTCGTTGTATTGGGTTTTCACTTGTTCCCAGTTTCCAAGAGCTGACGCCGGGTAGATGTAACCTAATTTTGCTTCTATTGAATAAGGCATAATATTAATCGCTGACTGATAATATTTTATTGATTCGGTATATTGTCCGGCAAGATAATTCAACCAGCCGAGACGCAGGTTTTCATAATAATTGTCGGCCGCATACACTTTCTTAAGCTCATCCGAAGCCTTGCTATATTCTTTATTTTTTTCATAGGTATAGCTTTTAGCAAATGCATCCTGCACTGCTTTTATATCCTGCGAAAATGCCATTGAATTACTTATGCATATTGCAAATAAAATAATTCCTGTTTTTTTTAAAATTTCCATTTTATACCTCCTATTATTGATTGGTTTTGATAACTTAAATTATTAATTATAGAATTTCTGGGATTTATAAAGGTAATATAATTTGCCTGCATCATAAAATACTGATAAAAAATTAAAAGTTCGATATTCTTTGTTAACGGCATAAGTACACTTGCACCATATTTATATTTAATCAAATCAGGTACATTATAAATAACCGAACCATTTTTTTCATTATAATTTATAAAATTGCCATAAGTAACAAAACCACTAAGCCAGAGCTTCGAAAACACTTTAAACCCTATAGTTTGATCTGCCACAAATTTACTTCTATTATTTTGCGTGCAATTCACAACAGATGTATTTGAGTATAAATTATAATTTCCTAAAGGATAAAATGCCAGTGAACATCCTATTTGCAATTGATTACCTGAATTAAGGTCGGAGTATGTACAAAATGCCCCGAAACTATTCAATGTAAATTCTTTGGTTATTCCTATATAACCAAGATAATTGTTGAAAGTTTTATATCTTTTACTAATCTTTTTTCCGGGTATTTTGTCCGTATAAATTGTAGTGTATTCATAAAATATATAATGAAATGCCGGACTAAGAATCAATCCTTTTGATAAAAGAAAATTGCCGCTTAAATAATAACCCTTCTGATATGAGTTGTCAGTATAAACACTGTCAATATTATTAAAGCGAATTTGTTTTGATTGCAGGATATTTATAAAACTAAAACCATGAAATACCGATATATCGCCTGAGAGATAGTGCTTCAATCCGACATTATAATATTTCTGTTCATTACTTCTCATAAATTCCCCATAAATATTTTCTTTCCCGTCAATGTCAATTTTACTGTTTAAGGAATTGTTATTACTGTATTTATTACCGTATTCAATATAAATATTATCAATAAAATCACTTTTTTTGACATCGAGTTTTGTTTTCAGGGAATCCGGAAAATATTCGGATAAATGTTTTGAATCCATTTCTCTTCCCGACAAAAGATATGAATAATACAAATATTCGGATGCAAAAACATCACCCGAATTAAATTCCAATGCTTTTTCAAAATGTTCGATTGCTTTTCTGTAATTTTTTTTATTATAATAAGCAACGCCTGTTCTCATTCGCAGGTAGTAATAATCTGTTCCACTTTCTATCGCTGAATTACCAAACAAGACAAGTTCTTTCCATGCTCCTTTCAGAAAGAGATCATATGATACCGAATCAATTGTTTTAAAATCAGGATTTGTCTGGGATATTGAATCATATCCGCTCAGGAAAAATAAAAAAATAAAAAAAAACTTTATAAAATACCTTCTAATCATTCGTTTTATTAAATAAAAAAAATTATGCAACAATGAATTTCTCAATTCTTTCATTGTT
>JAQUPB010000105.1 GCA_029004185.1 Bacteroidales bacterium
CAATAATCAGCAGTGAATCTTTTTGTGTGAGTTTGAAATTGAGCTTTTCCGTTCTTGCTTTTGCTTCTTTAACCGTTGCTCCTCTTGCCGATTTAATTACTTCCAATTCAAAATTGCTCGAATCGCTTTTTACGATTTTAAGCTGCGGTATTCCGAAACTGCAAATAGAATTATCTTTTATTGTCATAAAAAAGTTGTCAATTTCCACTCTGTTTTTCGAATCACTTTCCATATCCTCAATACCAGGAATCGTATTGATGTCAACATACAAGGTGCCGTTTTTAGGTTGTGTTAAAGCAACATTCTGTTTGAAAGATATTTTTTCCTTAAATACATTTACGGTTGAGACAATCACAAAAGCACAAATCAGCAAACCTACAAGCCATAAGCTTAGAGCGGTGATTGAAATTATTTTTGTTCTCCGCCTGAAACCGAAAATAAGACGTATGCCATGAAAAATAAGCATTATTAAAGGAATACCGACTAAAAATATTATTCCGAAAATTGCGAGAGTTGTCTGCTGGCTGTTTTCAAATATAAGATGAGCCATGTCGTTCAGTGAAAACGAATGCAATCCCGAATGAAATAAAAACACACCGTGGTACCCAACCAATGAGAGAACCAATGGAATTACAAGGGCAAATCCCACAATGGCAAGAACTATTCCTATAAATATAACAAGAGCTTTTACAAAATAACCTATAATATTCACAATTAAATCAACAACGTTATGAAGTGAATTTTTGTAAGGCTTGCCCTGATAATATTCTTTTGCATTATCTTTAACATCGTTCATTTTATTTTTCAGATCACCGAATTCTTCTTTTACGTTCGACTTTGCGCCTTTTCGGAATTCATGAAAACGTCTTTTCAATTCATCTAGTTCTTCCTTTATGTTTTTTTCGATGTTTGAAATGTTCACTCTTTCGCCTTTCATTTCGAGTTTTTCAGAAGTGGTATTTGCACGGGGAACTACAATCCATAATATAATGTACAGTAATGTTCCCGAACCGAAGAAGAAAAGAGCAAGCACAAAAGCGAGGCGGAACCAAACCGGATCCACATTAAAATAATGTCCCAGACCGGAACAAACACCTCCAAGCACTCTGTTATCGGGATCTCTGAACAATCTCTTATTTTTACATTCACCCGCATCGGAAACAGTTTCTTTTGAAGTTTCAGTTTCTGTTTTTTCAAAACTCTCGGGGCGACCAAGAATATTAATGACTTCGTTCACCTCATCAATAAGTATGACCTGCTTTTTGTCGGTGATTTTTGATTGAAATATTTCGGCAATACGCGATTCTATGTCGCTTATTATTTCGTCTCTTCCCTCTGTTTGCGAGAAATGACGCCTTAAAGTGGCTAAATAGTCACTCAATATTTCATAAGCATTTTCATCTATGTTGAAAATGATGCCGCTTAAATTTATTGATATTGTCTTATTCATATATTTTAAGATTTAAGTTTTAATAATTAATTATTTTTTTTGGTGATTTTATTAACTGCACTTACAAGCTCGTTCCACGTGGTTTCGAGCTCTTTTAAAAAGGTTTCTCCTATTGGAGTAATTTTGTAGTATTTGCGGGGCGGACCGGATTTCGATTCTTCCCATCTGTAATTAAGAAAGCCGTCGTTTTTTAAACGCGTAAGCAAAGGATAAAGTGTACCTTCAACAACTATCAGCTTCGATGATTTCATGCTTTCTATTATATCCGAAGCATACGCATCACCCACTGAAAGTGTTGAAAGAATACAAAATTCAAGTATCCCCTTTCTCATCTGTGCTTTTGAATTTTCTATGTCCATAATTTTATGAGTTTAATGTTTAATAATATGTTTAACCTGAATTTGTTTTATTTCTTCTCCCCTTTTTCTCTCTTTCCGGAAAGAGTTATAATGAGATAAAAAAATAATTCACGCAACAAAGATAACACATAAAACAGTACCATGCAATACAAAGTACTATTTTTTATCATAAAACATGCTAAATATCTGATTGTCATATTTAAAAGTTATTAACAATTAACAGGCATATTGACAATAAAGGGTTTTGAGTTTAAAAAGTGTCGTATGACTTGAATTTATTGGCTTTTAAATTTGTTAATATGTATAAGACCTAAGAGGTTTTGTAAAAATATTTGGTTTAAATTAATTGCTGAACAACAATAATTAAATCATTTTTCAGGTTAAAAATTATTTAGTAAATTTGTAATAATGGTGGAATCATAAACAATTTACTAATCGTTTTAATATCGTAAAAAACATGAAAAACATAATTATCCCGCCTGTCTTTGTATTTATAAGCTTATTTCTGATTGTATTTTTTTATTTCATGATACCGGAATATAATTTAATAAAGTTTCCGTTAAATCTTTGCGGGATAATAATTGCAATTATAGGATTTGCAATAATGGGTACAACAAGCAGTCTTTTCAGAAAACATAATACAACATTAACTTACAAAAAGTCATCATATCTGATTACCGAAGGAGTTTTCGCAAAGACAAGAAACCCGATGTATATAGGAATGTTTCTTTTGCTTCTGGGAATTGGCGTTTGTTTTATGAATTTGTTTTCCATATTAACATCATTTGGATTCATTCTCACAATTCACTTATTTTGCATACCTGTTGAAGAGAAAATGATGCATGATGCATTTGGACAGGACTACCTTGATTATAAAAACAAAGTGAGAAGATGGATATAAAATAAACAAACCTCTAACGGTAATTATCATGAGAATTTCATACACACTGGCGCTTTTGTTTTTCTGCATATTGGTTGTTGCACAGCAAGACTACAACAGCATAATGATAAAAACATGGGGATATGTTAACCTTATTGATTCAGACAGTTCTTACCAGACAAAGACACTGACGAATAAACAATTCATGGAACAAATGACCGATGGCGGCGGAAGTTTAACCGGATACTTTAAAAACGGAAAACTTGTTAAAATCAAAGAGCAGATTGGTTTATCGAGTTGCATTATAACTACCGAATATTATTTAAAAGACAATGAATTGATCTTTGTTTTTACGGAAGGGAAAGAATTTTTATATGTAGACAGTTTAAAAACATTCGATTCGAAAACACAAACCCCGACGATGACATATAAATGTTTTTATAAAGATGGCGAATTAATAAAAAAGGATTTGAAGGGGCAGACAAGGTGTACAGGAATACCCGAAGATAGTTGGGCAAATATGTATCAGGAAGAATGTTTGCGTTATATAAATTTACTTATGAAGAAATAACTAACGCCAACAAAGGCTATAAAAAGCAAACAATTGACTATGGAAAAGATTTATAAAGAAACATTTATTGGTCTTTTTACAAAACCAAAAGAAACATTTAAAACAATAATTGACCTTAAACTTAATAAATACCAGGTTTCACTTTTAATGTTAGCAGGAATATCAAACGCTTTAAGCAGAGCTGTTGACAAGCATACAGGAGATATTTTTGGTCTGACAGGAACAATAATCATCTGTATAATTGCCGGAGCACTATTCGGGTGGATTGGATTTTATTTTTTGTCTTGGTTGATTAGCTTCACAGGGGAATGGATAAATGGCAAGGCAAAAACCGGTGATATATTAAATATTGTTTCTTATTCTTTAACACCAACGATTCTTTCGATATTAATTTATGTAATTTACATATTAACATTTGAAGAAAGTATATTTCAGAAAGATTTTGATTTGTCCGCATATGATACAATATCTTATTTGATTTTTATTATAGGCTTCGTAATTAATTTAGGTTTAACTGTTTTTTATTTATTTTTACTGGTAATCGGGATTTCCGTTCTGCAAGTGTTTTCAATAGGCAAGAGCCTTTTAAATTTATTATACGCGGCGTTGACTGTTATAGTACCGATAATTTTAATTGCTCTGTTTTTCGGATTATTAAAATAACGCCATGCACTTTTGCCATTATGCTTTTGTCCGATATTTCAGACATTTTGCATGAAATTCCGGACAAAATGTATGATATTTCATACAAAAAAAATGAGATTTAATCAATTCGCTACAGTTGTGCTGAATTCAGGAACTCCGGATATTTTGTATCAGAGTTCAGCAAAAAGAAAAAATGTTTTGTCGGTATTTTCGATTTGATAATTAAGCGATTATTTATAATTTTGTTTCAATAGTTCACAACGTGCGTTTTATTTCCGCACTCAACTAAAAAAAATAACTTAAAAAGAATATAAAAAGAAAACAATGAGCATAACAAAGGACATATCAGAACTTGTGAGTGCCGGTATTATCTCGCAAGAAACAGCAGACAAAATAAAAAACTTTTACCGGAATAAAGGAGGACAGTTCCGGAACAGGCTTTTTGTTGTTTTCGGGGTGTTGGGTGCAATATTAGTGGGACTCGGAATAATACTGATTTTAGCTCATAACTGGGACGATTTTTCCATATTAACAAAAACAATACTTGCTTTTATTCCGTTAGTTGCCGGACAAGCTCTCTGCGGGTTTGCCTTAATAAAAAAACAAGACAGCATAACGTGGAGAGAAAGTTCAACCGCCTTTCTTTTTTTCGCTGTTGGATCATGCATCTCGCTTATCAGCCAGATTTATAATATATCGGGCAACATGAGCACATTCCTGCTGACATGGATGTTGCTTTGTTTTCCGTTGATTTACCTCATGAAATCATCTATTGCTTCTTTGTTATACATTATCGGAATAACATATTACGCCGGAGAGACCTGCTACTGGTCATTTCCGACTTCCGAATCATATTTTTACTGGATGCTTTTAATACTCGTTTTACCGCACTATTACATTCTGTTTAAGAAAAAACCCGAAAGCAATTTCATGATTTTCCATAACTGGCTTGTTCCGTTGTCGCTGGTAATTACACTGGGAACCCTTGTAGACAAAACAGGAGAACTGATGAATATTGCATATATGAGTCTTTTCGGATTATTATATTTAATCGGAAACGCAAATTTCTTTAAAGAGCAAAAGTTAATAAATAACGGATACACTATTTTAGGCTCACTTGGTACTATTTGGCTTTTGCTGATGTTGAGTTTCGATTTCTTCTGGAAAGAACTTGCAAAAAAGAACTTTCAGTTCAGTGAAGTCATATCTTCACCTGAATTAATTGCGGCAGTGGTTATATCGTTGCTTGCCGCCATAATTCTATACATGCAAAGAAAAAACAAACCTTTTACGGATGTTGAACCCATTGAGCCGATTTTCATTTTGTTTATTTTCACTTTTCTGATAGGGCTGTTCTCCCCTTTTACATCAATCGTCCTTGTTAATTTACTTGTTTTTTCGATCGGCATAATGACAATAAGAAACGGCGCTAAACTCGACCATCTGGGTGTTTTGAACTTCGGATTAATAATAATAACGGCTCTGGTAATTTGCAGATTTTTTGATACCAATTTATCATTTATAATAAGAGGAATTTTATTTATATCCGTTGGTATCGGATTTTTCATTGCAAATTTCCGCATGCTTAAAAAAAGAAAAGAAAATGAATAAAAAGAAACTCATATTAACGGCTTTTATCCTTGTTGCATTAGCACAACTCTATGTGCCTGCTAAAATGATTTTCGACAAAGAAGATATTTTAGCCAAAGGAAAAGAGTATAAATTTAAAACAGCACCTATTGACCCTAACGACCCGTTTAGAGGCAAATACATAGCGCTACGCTACGAAGAAAATACGTTTAAGGTGCAAAACGAAGGCGAATGGATGAGCAATGAAACCATTTACGTTATTCTTGCAACTGACAAAGACGGATTTGCAAAAATTCATTCTGTTTCAAAAGTAAAACCACAGGGCAACCGCGACTTTGTAAAGGCAAAAGTGAGATACTTTACCAACAGCTATGACAAAGAAATAAACATTGAATATCCTTTTAACAGATTTTATATGGAGGAATATAAAGCTCCTGTTGCAGAAAAAGCATACAGGGAAGCACTCAGCGATAGCGCAAAAGTAACTTATGCCCTGATACGCATTAAAGACGGAGATGCTGTGATAAAAGACGTATTAATTGATGGAATTTCAATAAACGAAATCGTAAAAAACAAAAAAAACAATAAAAAATAAACTATTATGGGAAACTTTTTTGAAAAAATCGGCGCTTCGCTTAAGAAAGCGCTTTACGTTATTTTGCTGGCATTACTCATATTATTCATTGTTCAAAACATGGAAAGTGTGAATGTAAAATTCTTATTTTACGGTTTCGAAATGCCATTGGTAATTATCATTTTTGTTTCTTTTGTTTTAGGCGCTTTAATTACAAAAGTGTTCTCGAAAAAAAACAAAAACCTGAAAAGTGAAGCAGAAGAAAAACCGGCTTCGTAAATGTCTTTGCCCGAAGAAGAGCACCGCAAGCGCATATAAACAGTATTATTACATACTTTAAATTTAATCCTTTTTTCTAATTTTGTTCGGAATCATAATTAAAACAATGCTGAAAATGAAAAGAAAACTCGCAATAATTTTAACGACGACATTTTTGTGTCAGCTTACTTTCGGACAAACAACAGAACCCGAAAAACACCTTCGCACCGTATCAGCCGACACCATAAATGGATGGAAAAAAGGCGGTGTTATAAATATCGGTTTATCACAAACCTCGCTTACAAACTGGGCAGCGGGAGGACAAAGCTCGTTTGCAGCAAACGGACTGCTTAGTCTGTTTGCAAATTATAAAAAATCAAGTCTTTCATGGGACAACACATTAGACGTTGGCTATGGTGTGATGCAACAGGGCGAAGACGCTACATTCTTAAAAACAGATGACAAGATAGACATGGTGTCGAAGATAGGAATGAAGGCAACCAAGAATCTGTATTATGCTCTTTTGTTTAATTTCAAAACGCAGATGGCGCCCGGTTATAATTATCCCAATGACTCGGTTAAAATATCAGACTTTCTGGCGCCAGGTTATTTTATGCTCGCAATAGGTATGGATTACAAGCCAAAGGACAACATCTCGGTTTTTCTGGCGCCGTTAACTGCAAAAATGACTATGGTGAATGACCAGAACCTTGCAAATGCAGGTGCTTTTGGAGTTGAGAAAGCTGTTTATGATACAGCAGGAGTTTTAATTCAAAATGGCAAAAAAACACTCGTTGAGTTTGGAGGATATCTTAGATTTCAGTATAAAAAAGAAATCATGAAGAATATTTTGTTTCAGACAAAACTCGATTTGTTTTCCAACTACCTGAAGGACCCGCAGAATATAGTTGTGAACTGGGAAAATCTTATTTCATTCAAAGTAAATAAATTCATATCAGCCACCATCACTACCAATCTGATTTACGATGACAAGATAAAAATTGCAATTGATAAAAATAATGATGGAATTGTTGAAGCAAAAGGTCCAAGAACACAATTCAAAGAAATACTTTCCATCGGATTTTCTTATAAATTCTAGGGATTGTTTTAAAATAAAAAAATCACAGCCTTCTACAAGTTGAAGTTTATTAAAATAACCAAACAACAGAAAAATGAAATTCATTGAAAGCATAAAGCTTCAAAAAAGAGCAAGAAAATATAAAAACAAAGATGATAAAGGAGGCATAGCTTACATAACATCCGTAATTACCAAAGGGCAGACAGCGCTTGACATAGGAGCACACAAAGCAGGTTACTTATATTTTATGTTAAGGCAGGTTGGCGGCAAGGGAATGGTATTCGCATTTGAACCGCAATCAAAACTTTATAATTACATCATCAAAATAAAAGAATTATTCAGTTGGAATAATGTAATTGTTGAAAATCTGGCGTTATCGGATACGGCAGGAACAGCTACGCTTTATATTCCGGCAAATAAAGTAAGCAAAGCGTCTTCACCCGGAGCAACAATTGTAGAACAAAAAGAACACAAGGAAATTGGCGCAACCGAAATCGCAGCTACTGAAACATTAGACTCATATTGCAGCCGGCACAACATTAAACCCGACTTTCTAAAAATTGACGTTGAAGGAAATGAGTTGAAAATTTTCCTTGGCGGTGTTGAAACTTTAAAAAAATACAAACCTAAAATTCTGGTTGAAATCGAAGCCCGTCATGTTGGACAAGAGAAAGTGCTCGAAACTTTCAGATTCATGGAAAGTCTTGGCTACAAAGGAAATTTCATTCATGGATTAAATTATATGCCCATATCATCATTCAGTTTCGACAAATTTCAAAACACCGGCAATATGAAAAATTATTGCAATAATTTCATATTCGAGTAAATTTTAAAATCATAATAAAAATTTTATCATGGAAAAAGAAAACAGTAAATTAACTTTAGGCAAAGTTATTTTTACTTTAATCTACATCCTGATATTTCCCGCATTGCTTCTATTTCTTTCGGCAGATTGGTTTTGGGTTGAAGGTTGGATTTTCAGTATCTGGTTTACCGTACTCTGTTTTACAACAATTATTTATTTGTATCGCAAAGACCCCTCATTACTTGCTGAAAGATACAAAAAACCAGGGACCGGAAACCAGAAAGGATGGGACAAATATGTTGTTTTAGGACTTGTGATAGGATTTACAGCATGGATAATAATTATGCCTTTGGATGCAAAAAGATACGTATGGACTGTATGTTTTCCTTTATGGTTAAAATTTTTGGGAGGAATAGAACTTATATTTTCATTCTACTTTTTCTTCAGGTCGTATACCGAGAATACTTTCGTATCGCCTTTGGTGAGAATACAAACAGAACGAAAGCAGCAAGTAGTTTCAACAGGAGTTTACGGTTTTGTGCGGCACCCGATGTATCTCGGAGGAATATTGCTTTTCATAGGAACACCAATGCTGCTTGGTTCTTTATATGGAATAATTATCGGCTTGGCTATGCTGTTTCTTCTGATGGGAAGAATTATCGGCGAAGAAAAAATGATGGTAAATGAATTGGAAGGATACACAGATTATAAAAAGAAAGTTAAACACAGATTGATTCCATTTGTTTGGTAGTAAAAAATAATTATAAATGAATATAAGAGTAATCGTAATTTTTATTTTCATAACTTTTATTATAAGTTCTTGCGGAATCAGAGGAAATTTCGGAATCACCAAAAGAATTTACAAAAGCGGTTACAACATTGATATTCCATGGCTGGTGAAAACCGAGCCGGCAAATAATACTTACAAAAACAAATGCAAAAATATCCAAGATACTTCTAAACAAAAGCATGTTAACAATTACGAAAATGCATTGGCTTCAATAAAATACAGTTGTTCAAAAAAACAAAATACATCGGAAATTTTATTGCCATTAAAAATCAATAAATATTATCAAAACGCATACATCAAACGAAATTCATATATAAATAAAAAAAATAATATCAAGCCAAAGTATTTAACCAATGCTTCTCCGGAAAAACCAAAAAGAAAATTTGAAGAAACGTCAATAGTTTCATTTGCTTTAATTTTATTGGACATAGCTTTCATAAGTTTATTTTCATTTGTTTTTTCAGTGCAGCCTGTTTTTTTGTTAATAGGATTCGGTTTTATAGGAATGATAGCTATAATTTTGGGCTCGAATGGTCTCAAAAAAATAGACTCCAATCCGGATAACTACAAGGGTGATTTTTTTGCAATTATCGGAAAATATTTCGGACTCATGTTTTTAGGAATAGCATTAGTTATTCTTTTATTGAGGTTTTTGAATTCTACGTCTGTTAATTAATCCAAATCATCTTGTTCTGAAAAATCACAGATGTTTTATTTCAAACTACCAATAAATTTTTCATCAACGTTATAACCTAATTCTTTTGCTTTCAATGCATTTTCAAGTGCATTTTTCTTATCGTTTTTCCGAATGTAAACAAGAGCTATTCTGAAATAAGCCGTAGCATTGGCGGGTTCAAGCGTTATTATTTTCCTGTAATCATTTATAGCATCATCATATTTTTTAAACTCCGTTTCGAGCATTGCTTTGTTGAAATATGTACCAACAACATCCGGATTTAACTGAATCGCCTTGTTATAATCGGCAATTGCAAGAACATAATTTTTTGTCATTGCATAAAAATTCGCCCTGTTGCTGTATATATCAGCAGTATTTGGAGACAACTTTTGCGCTTTATCGAAATTAATTATCGCTTCATTAATATTTCCCTCAATACACAACTGAATTGCAAGATTCATATAGCCGGTGTAATTATCAGGTTTCATCCGTATTGCTTTCATGAAATCTTCTTTTGCAGATTTGTTTTGCTGCATTTCCCTGTATACCGTACCGCGCCTGATATAATTTTCAAAATTGCCGGGATTTATTTGTATCAATTTGTTTAAGTCATTCAATGCACCCGTAAAATCTTTTTTGTCGGAAAGCATATTTAAACGTGCTGAAATCGCCTGTTCATAATTTGGATTTCGTTCAATGGCAGAGCTGAAATCATTCAAAGCCAAATCCGTTTGTTTATTCTCAAAATAATAAACTGCCCTGTTGAAATATGCGAGTTCATTTTTAGGATAAACCTTTATCATCTGTGTCCATAAATTTTCGCTGTTTTTCCATACATTGTTCTGCCTGAATGTCTGGATGCAGAGAAAAGCAACAATCACAAAAGCCATTGCAACTGTAATTTCTTTAAAGTTTTTATATTTTGGATTTTCCGTTGCTTTGCTGAACGATTCGCCAATAATATAAAACAATCCTATTGATGAAACATAAAAATACCTGTCGGCGGCAATTGCGGCGCCAACCGAAAGTATCTGCAAAATCTGCAATACATTGAAAAAGAAAAACAAAAAGCCGAAAATTATTTTCTTTCCCGTTTTAACCGAATAAATCACAAACCCGATGACAATAAAATTTATTACCGGTGCAATAAGATAAATCAACGGAAGGGAATCACT
>JAQUPB010000106.1 GCA_029004185.1 Bacteroidales bacterium
GTGTCTGCCGTATTGTAAATATGGGTCGGATTTACGGCAATGGAAGTTGTGCCGTCGCCGAAATCCCAGCGGTATGATAACTTATCACCGTTTGATGAATCTGTAAAAACAACATTTGCCGGAGGTGAACATCCAACAATGGATTTATTAAAATGAGCTTTAGGTTTATGTACTTTTATGTATTTGCCGATAAAGAAGAAATCCTGACAACCGTTGGCATCTTTAACAATCAGGTACACGGTATAATTACCTGCCGAGTCATAAGTATGAGTCGGATTTTGCGACATTGAATAACTTCCATCACCGAAATTCCAGAACCAGGTTGTGATTACACTCGATTGTGGAACTGATGCATCAATGAAATCGACTTTGAGTGGCGCGCAACCGGCTGTGTCTTCTGTATAGAACCTGCTTTCAGGTGACGCATATGCTCTGATATAATATGGCTTTACGAGAGTATCACTTCCTGAAACATTTGACACTACAAGCTTTACGGTATATGCACCCGGCTTGGTATAAAACGATGTCGGATTTTGAAGAACCGAAGTGTTTCCATTGCCGAAATCCCAGAACCATGATGTGGGATTTCCAGTCGATAAATCCGTAAACTTGATGATTGCAGGAGTGCACTCAACTGTTTTGTCGGAAGAAAAGTTTGCATCCGGCTGGGCATTTAAAAATGATGATAAAAACAAAAAAACAAATGAAAGTATTGATTTGCCGCAAAAAACATTCCGGTAGTTGATGGATTTATTATTGTGGCTTTTACTTTTCATTTTGTTGAGCAGGGTAAATTATACTACTATCAAATATAATAAATAAATTGCTTATAATCAAGATTAGTTACTTATTATTATAATAAAATATTATTATACGGAAGAAAGGAAATTTTGTTTGCTTTTTCAGTAGAAGTAAATTAAAAAACATTTTTGCAAACCGGTTAGATTTTATTTTGTGTATGAAATATCAGACACAAAACGAATAGCGGAAAATTATAGTAACAAGAGGAACCCGTAATAAAAAAATCCCTTTTTAAAGGGAATTTTTTAAGTGAACCTGAAGGGATTCGAATGCCGACGATAAATGTCGGCATCGAGACAAGCTACGCTTCGTCTCGACCCCCAACTAAAAGATGATTTTATATAGAAAAATCGTTAAGATTTTAAGTGAACCTGAAGGGATTCGAACCCCCAACCTTCTGGTCCGTAGCCAGACGCTCTAATCCGTTGAGCTACAGGTCCAATATTTCAAACACAAAATTACCAAATATTATTTACTTTTACAATCTTATTGTTGCATTAAAACAGAAACTTTATAACTTTATGACTTTGTAACTTTCAAATAATGTCTTATGACACTTATTAAATCAATTTCGGGAATACGTGGAACAATAGGAGATAGGATTGGCGAAGATTTAACTCCAACCGACATTAAAAGATTTTCTGCCGCTTTCGGAACATGGATTAATAATAAAAGCAAATCGGGTAAATACAAAATTGTTATTGGCAGAGATGCACGGACTTCAGGAGAAAAGGTTAGTTCAATGGTATCCGATACTTTGCGAAAACTGAATATTGATGTTGTTGATTTGGGATTGTCAACCACTCCTACGGTTGAAATTGCCGTTACGGGATTAAACGCAAATGCAGGAATAATAATTACCGCAAGTCATAACCCCGAACAATGGAATGCACTGAAATTACTGAATGAAAAAGGAGAATTTATTTCTGCTGATGAGGGAGCGGAAGTTATTGATATTGCAGAAAAGGGAAGTTTTGAAATTGAAAATAAAAATAAAAATGAAATTGGAAATTATATCGCAGATGAAACATGGATTAAAAAGCATATTGATAAAATTCTGATATTACCTTTGGTTGATATTAATGCAATTGAAAAAGCAGAATTCAGAATCGTTATTGATTGCATAAATTCCACCGGCGGCATTGCTTTGCCTCTTTTGTTGAAAGCATTGAAAGTAAAAGAAATCATTGAATTAAATTGCGAACCTACGGGAAAATTTGCTCATAATCCCGAACCATTACCTGAACATTTAACTGAAATTTCAAAAGTCGTAAAAGAAAAAAATGCCAATCTCGGTTTTGTTGTAGATCCCGATGTTGACCGTCTGGCGATAGTTTGCGAAGACGGCAGTATGTTCGGTGAAGAATATACATTGGTTGCTGTTGCCGATTATATTCTGAAGAACAAAAAAGGAAACACGGTTTCAAACTTATCGTCAACAATGGCATTGAAGGAAATTACTGAAAATCATGGATGCGGATATTTTTCTTCAGCTGTAGGCGAAGTCAATGTTGTTGATGTGATGAAAAAAAATAACAGTATTATAGGAGGCGAAGGGAATGGCGGAATTATATATCCCGAATTGCATTATGGAAGAGATGCTCTTGTGGGAATCGCTTTGTTTTTAACACATCTGGCAAAAGAAAATGTAAGTTGTAAAACTCTAAGAAATAAATATCCTGATTATTTTATTTCAAAAAACAAAATTGAATTAACTCCGGGTATTGATGTTGATAAAATTTTACGAGAAGTTCAAAAGAAATATAAAACTCAAAAAATCACTACTATTGATGGTGTAAAAATTGAATTTGAAAAGGAATGGGTGCATCTGCGAAAATCAAATACTGAGCCAATAATACGAATATACTGCGAAAGTTTCACCGCCCTGAAAGTAAAACAACTTGCAATAAAAATAATCGATGCAGTTAAAGAAATGATTTGATGTTTTATTATTCTAATCTTTAAATTTTTCAATTTTTTAATGAAAAATATTTATTTTGATAATGCCGCAACAACATCTGTCGAACCATTGGTAGTAGAGACAATGACGGAAGTTTTGAAAGATGTTTTTGGGAATCCTTCGTCAATTCATTTATTCGGGAGGCAGGCAAAAGTTGTTGTTGAAAATGCCAGGAAAAAAATCGCAAATCTTATTAATGTTACTCCTTCTGAAATATTTTTTACTTCGGGTGGTACGGAAGCCATAAATACTGCAATAAACGGATGTGTAAAAGATTTGAAAATTGAGAATGTTATTACTGCCGAAATTGAACACCCTGCCGTTTTAAATTCTTTGAAAAAATTTTCAACCCAAATAAAATTAAATTTTGTAAAGTTTGATAATAAAGGAAATGTTGATTTCCATAGTCTCGAAGAATTATTGAAAATAAATAAAAATGCGTTGGTTGTACTCATGCATGCAAATAATGAAATTGGCAATTTGCTGTCAATAAAGGAAACCGGTGAGATTTGTGAAAAATATAATGCTTTATTTTTTTCTGATACTGTTCAAACCACAGGAAAATATAAAATTGATTTCAGCAATCTTAATCTTCATTTTGCTGTTTGTTCGGCACATAAATTCCATGGACCTAAAGGTGCAGGTTTTTTATATGTTAAAAATGGGATTAAAATAAATCCTTTAATATTTGGTGGAAATCAGGAGATGAACATGAGAGCCGGAACTGAAAATATTGCGGGTATTGCAGGAATGGCAAAAGCACTTGAAATTGCTTCTGACGGCAATGAAAAAAATATGCTTCATATAAAAAGTCTGAAAGAATATTTAATTCAGCAATTAAAAATTAATTTTAAAAACATAATTTTCAACGGCGACTGCGAAGAAAGAGGTTTATATAATCTTGTGAATTTTTCTTTTCCGAAAACCGAAAAAACAGAAGTGCTTATTTACAACCTTGATATTGCAGGTATTGCAGTTTCCGGCGGCAGTGCATGTGCTTCAGGGGCAAATAAACCTTCGCGCGTTTTGAAAGCATTGAACTGCGATATCGAACGTACGGCAATTCGTGTTTCTTTTAGCAAATACAATACAAAAGATGAAATTGATCTATTTGTTGAAAAACTGATAAAACTAATCAATGCATAGGAATCTGTAACCAATGAATAGTGTTATTGCTTTCTATTGCTTCAGAAATTTCTTTACTGAAAAAACAGAATTGTTGCTGTAAAGTTTTACGAAATACATTCCTTTTGGGAAATCCGAAACATCAATTGTTGCTGTATTATTGAAATTTCCGGCATAAACGCATTTGCCAACAATGTCAACAATTTCCAGCTTTTGTATTTCGCCCGTATAATTTGTTTCAATTATCAGATTATCTGTTGCAGGGTTAGGGTGAATTTTTAATTCAGATGAACAGGTTTTTTTATTAACAGAAGTAGGAGTGTATGGTGTTTTTAGTATTGTGCCGCCTTCGCCTGTGGCATAGCCTGTGTCAGCATTTATGAAATAAATGCATTGAATATAATTTGCTGCAGTTGTTGTTTCAGGTGTCCAATGTGCTCCGGCATCTGTTGTTTTCAGGATTACTGTGGAACCGGAATTTCCGCCTCCTGCATAGCCGGTATCTTTGTTTAAAAAATAAACTGTAAATAAAGGTTCGGTTGTTCCCGAAGACAAAGCAGTCCAGTTGTCACCTGAATTTGTGGTTTTGAATATTGTACCTGCAACATCAGTCGCATATCCCGTGCTGTCATTTGTAAAATGCATGGCGCTTATAACAAATGACGATCCTGTATATGTCTGTTTCCAGTCTAAGCCGGCATCAGTGGTTCTGTAAACCCGTCCCACTTCACCTGCTGCATAGCCTTTATTTGCACTGGTGAAAAAAACCGAATTCATCCAATCAGTATTGCCTGCATCCAGAAAAAACCAGCCTGCTCCTCCGTTTGTGGTTTTTAGGACTGTACCATAATTACCGACTGTATAGCCAACTGAAGTATTAGTAAAATATACCGATTTCAACCAGTATGATGTGTTTGAAGTTTGAGTTGCCCAATTATCGCCCGCATTTGTTGTTTTCAATATTGTACCGGTCTCACCAACAACGTATGCTGTGTTTTTGTCGGTATAAAAAACACAACTCAAATCTTTGAAAGTGCTGATGGTTATTTTTGTCCAGTTTAAACCGCCGTCAGTGGTTTTCAGTATCATCCCGCTGTTGCCGCCAACAACAATACCTGTGTCAGCAGACGTAAAGCGGGTAAAATAAAGGTAACTGTAAGGAAAGCCCGAATTTTGCTGACCCCATTGTGCATTTGTTTTATTAATGTTAATTAATAAAAACATACAAATAAGTATAGCAACAAATAAATGTTTTCTCATAAATAATTTTTTTAGATTGTTTAAACTATAAAATTAATTAAAATAGTTATATATAAGAATTAACTGACAACTATTTTTTCCCGAATCCTAAAAACATCCCGGCAAATTCTAAAAACACTTGAACGAATTCTAAAATGTACTTGACATTTAAAAAATTAGTTCGTTGTTTTGTTGCCTGTGGGTGAATGATTTTGTAAATTTGTATTTTATAAGAAAATAATCTAATGAGCATAAAAGAACAACAGGAAGTAAGAGATAAATATTATAGCGAAGCAGTTCGTTATATGAATAACGCTAAAGAAGTGTTGAAAAAAGCGGGTAAAGATGGTGCATACTATAAAGATAAAAAGTATGTAAAGATGGCTTGTGGGACAGCTTATAATGGTGTTCTGCTTGCCTTGGACGGTTATCTTCTTTTAAAGGGAATTGAAAAGAAAAGAGGCAGAAAAAATATCGGGTATTATCAAAGCAATATAACCAAGATAGACAGGAAATTACTGTACAATATAGATGATGTATACGAAATACTGCATTTGTCAGGTTATTATGATGGAATAAGAAGTGAAAAAATTGTTAAATCCGGTTTTGAAATTGCATATACCATTATTAATAAAATAAAACCATAATTTTCATAAAGTTCAGGGAGTTAAAAATTGTTTTGTGCAATAAAATCTACCTATTGCAAATTCCTTTAAAATCGCAATATTTGCAATTATCCTCTTCTTCGGTTTGCGTGAAAGGTATTTCGGGGTCAAAGATTTGAGAGAGTAATATTATTAATTGTTCTTCATAGCTTTTGAAAATATTTTTTTCATCTGGAATTTCAACCGGCATAAATCCGTTGCTTATTATGCTGAGCGGCATTATGCCCGTTTCGATGTTGTTTTTAACAGGAATTATTTTATTGAATAAATAAGCATAAGTTAACAACTGAAAGGTTTTACTGTATTTTCTGTCAATAATAATGTCGCTCCATTCCGCAGGTCTTAATTCGGTTTTTGTAACTTTTCCTGTTTTGTAATCAATAATTCTTGTGGTGTTTCCTATAGTATCAATTCTGTCAATAAAGCCTTTCAGAACTATGTTTTTGATATTCGCACCGTTAATGTCAACAGTTGTTTTTAAATGTTTTTCTACATCAAAAATCTTAACCGAACTGCCTGTTTTCTTTAGTTCTTCAGTGAAATTAATTTCGAAAAGAATAAAATTCTTAATAAATTTATTGGCAACTTTTGCAATAAGTAAATTTTTACCATGGTTTATTTCACCTGCATTTTCTGATTCAAGAGCGTTTTTTACAAGAGTTTCGATTTTAGGAA
Organism: Bacteroidales bacterium; assembly: GCA_029004185.1. Lineage (GTDB taxonomy): Bacteria > Bacteroidota > Bacteroidia > Bacteroidales > JAHJDW01 > JAQUPB01. Next base: position 6,466 of record JAQUPB010000106.1, read on the forward strand.
TTATTTTTTTTAATTCTTCGGTTTCAAGTGTTTTGTTAATGAAAGATGAATATATTTTTTTTAGAACTTTATGAATAACCGTACCGAATTTATCGGCTTCAATTTCTTCTTTTATTTCTTCGGGTTCTTCAAGTTCCGCAATATATTTTAAATAAAATTGAAGGGAGCAGTTAATATAAGTATTAAGAAGTGATGGGGAAAGCCCGGTTCCGGAAATGCCTTTTAATGCCTGAATTATTTCCTCGTTTTTTTCGATGGAAATTTCTTTTTGCTTGTAAAAAGGAATATCAGACAAAAGAACTTTTTCACTTAAATTAATTTTGGTACTTTCTTTATGTTCAAATAACAATTGTGATATGAACCTGCTCTTTTCTCCTTTCCCGAAACTTTCAATATCGTTATTATAAAAAAGATAAATGTTTTTTGCTCTTTGCAAGAGACGGAAAAAGTGATAAGCGAAAATAGAGTCTTTGTCCTTATATGTTGGCAATCCGAATTTTAATTTTATTTCGAAAGGAATGAATGAATTATCGGTTTTTCCTGCAGGAAGTTTACCTTCATTAACAGATAAAATAAATACATTTTCGAAATCTAAATTTCTGGTTTCGAGCAACCCCATTATTTGCAGTCCTTTCAGTGGCTCGCCATAAAAAGGTAATTTTGTGAATTTTAAAATCTGATTGAAAATATTATGAAATGTACTTATGTCGTTATTTATTTCTGGTTCATCAGCAAGGGGTTCTATCTGTCTTAGAGTTTTTCTGAAAGCAAATAAGAGTTCATTTGTTGTCGTGTCGTTTTCATTTAAATCATTTTTTACTAAGTTAATGGTTCCTTCAATGGCTTTAAGGCAGTCACCTGCAGAATTCCACTTTGAAAATAAAATTTCTGAGGTTTTTTCAAATTTGGGTTTTTCAAAAATGTCAAGGCATTCGAATATATCGGGATAAGAAAGATATATTTTATTTTTTTTGGTGATAAAGTCCGATATTTTTTTGTAAATATTTTTTAAATCCCTGTTAAAGTTGAGATATGGATGTTTAAATATTCTAACAATGTCTTTATTATAAAATCTGTAGCTTTTGGAATTCGTAAGCGAAGCAAAGTTTATTGCATTCTCGTGAAGCATGAAAAGATTTTCTGTTAAGCTGTATAAAGGGCTGTTTATTATGGGATAGCCCATTGTTACATTAAGGTTTTTAACTTCTTCGGGCAATGAGTTTAACATGGGAAACAGCAGATTTTCATCGGCAAGAACAATTGCGGTGTTTTCATCTGAAAGTTTTTTGTTCCTGATTATTTCGCCTGTGGTTTTTGCCTGTCCAACGTTTTTTGTAACACCCGTTATTTCTATTTCTTTTTGATTGTCCAAAAAGTAATTCCCTGTTTTAAAAACCGAATTTTTCGAAAATGTTTTTTTGTATTTTCTGAGAAAAACTCCTGCTTCGTGGCTTTCATTATCGGTATAATATGAGTCGGCATCCCACACTATTTCTGCTTTATCCGATTTGATTAAATCCTTGATTATTTTTTCTTCGGCTTTTGTCAGAGCATTGAGCCCGATGAAAATTATTTTATGCCAGTTGTATTTTGCTGCTCTTTCTTCCGTGTTTTCTGAAGCAATGCGATATGTTAATCCTTCATACGCCTTATTTTCCGATAGAAGCTGCTGTTTTAATGTTTCGTAAAGCTGATGCAAGGAGTTCCAGAAATGCAGATATTTCTTCTGGAAATCCGTAAGTTCCTTTTTTTCGGGAGACCAATTTTCAATTACTTTGGCATCATTAAGGTATGCGAACAAATCTTTGGCATTAACCAGATACATGTCAATTTCATTATAATCGGCAAGAACAACCTGCGCCCAGCTTATAAATTCATCAAAAGTTTCGGTATTTGCGGGATTGATGTTTGTATATATTTTATAAAACCTTAAAAGAAGTGTTATGTCGTCAATGACTTCAGCGCCGGAGAGTTTTTTTATGAAATCTTCAACCGAATAAATTTCGGGAACAAACGATGTTTTTTTGAGCTTTTCTGAAAGGTATTTTTTTAAGAACAAACCGGCTCTACGGTTTGGAAGTACAATACAGAGGTCAATAAAATGATTTCCGTGCTTTTCAATAAGTTCATCCGCAATCTGCTCGAGAAATTTTTTCATTACAGAAAATTATTCATTTAATAATCGTAAAAATACAAATAGAAATTAAGAATGTAAACAAATAAATTGTCTGAAGAAAAAAATCAACAAATTTTAATTTGTTATTTTTTGGTAAATATTAAAAAAATAATTTATTTTTGTATTAAACTTAACTTTTGTAAAATAGAAAATTTATTTAAAAATATAAATTCTTGATAATTATGAAAACAAAAAAATTATTATTCGGTAGTTTGGTTGTATTTGCAGTATTTTCTCTTCTGTTTTCAAACTGCAAAAAAGACCAGAAAGATACCGATACAAATCACGCCGGTGATAATGCCCTTGCAGAAAAGACATTCGGTGACGCACTTGAAATTGCCGATGACGCCATTGTAAACAATGTGAATGAATTCAGCATACTGAATGCTTGTGTAACAGTTACAAATGACACTACGGTTACACCCCACATACTTACGATTAAATTTGATTCCTTGGGTTGTTTGGGTCAGGACAGCCGTACCAGAAGCGGAAAAATTATCGTATCATATACGGGTCATTATAAAGATGCCGGAAGCACACACACTATTACTTTTGATAATTATTTTGTTGACAGCAATCAGGTTCTTGGAACTAAAACAGTTGTTAACAATGGATATAATTCAAGCAACCATCTGACATTTACTGTTCACGATGACGGACAGATTCTGCTGAAAGGCAATGCAGGAACAATAACATGGCTTGCCGATAAAACAAGGGAATTTGTTGAAGGCGAATCTACTTCCACAAGAGTTGATGATGTTTATCTGATTACAGGAACATCTTCAGGTGCAAGAGCTACCGAAAGAACATACACGGCTACAACTGTTACTCCGCTTCGCGTTGTACTTGGTTGCAGTTTTCACCATCCCGTGAGCGGACAAATAAACATAAAACCTGATGGAAAGGATGAAAGATTGCTCGATTACGGAGTTGGTGATTGTGATGATGTTGCTACAGTAAAAATCGGTAAAAAGTTTTATACTATTAAATTGAGATAAATATCAAATAAATAACGAAAAAAAGTCCTGCTTATTCGGTAGGACTTTTTTTATAAGCACAATCGAAGCTGATTCAAAATAAAAAATATTAAACCGCAAAGTATTTAGGGTAATTCGCCAAATGAATTTTCCGTAAAATCAATTATTAATAGCTATTATCCAATTAATTATTTGTATCGTTCCTACGGAACTTTAAATAACCCGGATTACATTATCCTACCAACATTTCGTCCCATACGGGACGGGATATTGGTAGAAAATAAAAATAGAAAAATATTTTAGCCCCGTAGGCGGCGATACATATTTAAACTTTAAAACAATAATAAATGAACCCCCCGAATTTGATTGTTTTTTTATTCGGATTCGGGGTAATTTAATATTGAAAAATCTTCTGTAATGATTGCTAATATTGATGTTTTATTTCGAACTATCCTAAATTAAAAAAAGTCCCGCTTGTTTAGCAGGACTTTTACTTTATAAGCTTTACCAGGTTTTAAAGATTTTCTTTAGGTTCTTCTTTTGCTTCTTCTTTAGGTTCATCAGTTCCTTGTTCTTTCTTTAATTCCTTTTTCGGTTTTCTTGGTTCTTTCTTTTCGGTTTCTTCCATTTCCGTTTTCAAAGAAGAAAGCACTTCCAGATCACCTAATGTTGATTTTTCCTGTGGTTCTTTTGGTACTCTCGGCGCTCTTTTCGGACTTTTTTCTCTTGGCTTTCTTTCTGCCGGTTCTTTCGGTTTTTCCTGAGCCGCTTCTTCAATCTGCCTTGTTTTAGTGTGAGAAACAATTATCTTCTTTGCATCTTTGGAAAATTCGATGACTTTAAAATCAAGTGTTTCATCAACTTTTGCGGAAGTTCCGTCTTCTTTTACTAAATGCTTTCCGGGAGCAAAACCTTCTACTCCATACGGAAGAACAATAATAGCTCCTTTTTCGTTTGTGCTGAGAACTGTTCCCTGGTGTATTGAATCAACAGTAAATATTGTTTCAAAAACTTCCCATGGGTTTTCTTCAAGCTGCTTGTGTCCTAAGCTCAATCTCCTGTTTTCAACATCAATATCCAAAACGACGAGTTCGATTTTTTCGCCTATTTTTGTGAATTCTGCAGGATGTTTCACTTTTTTCGACCATGATAAATCGGAAATGTGTATTAATCCGTCAACGCCTTCTTCAAGCTCAACAAATAC
>JAQUPB010000107.1 GCA_029004185.1 Bacteroidales bacterium
CTTTTCATATAATTTGCCCAAGTAATTATAAAGTTCTTTTTTCCTTTCGAGGGTATCGTAAAATTCTTATTTATAATCTGCTTTTGGAACTCCGGAATGAGCAGAATCATTTCTTATCTCCAGTTTATATAATTTCTAGGCATCAACCTGCAAAATGCCGGCAAATATCGAAATTAAGAGAAATGTTATTTTCAATCCGGAAGTTGTGTAAACTTTAAACATTAAACTTTAAACATTAAACTTTATTATATTCTCCAGTCGATTTCTTCCAATCCCTGTTGCTTTAATATTTCGTTTGTTTTTGAAAAATGTTTACACCCGAAAAATCCGGTTGCCGAATATGGCGAAGGATGTGCCGCTTTGAGAATATGATGTTTTGTTGAATCAATAAGAGTTTCTTTTGCAATTGCATAATTTCCCCATAAAAGAAAAACCACTCCTTGTTTTTTTTCTGAAATTGCCTTTATTGCTGCATCGGTAAATTGTTCCCATCCCTTTTTCTGATGTGAACCGGGCTGACCTTCGCGAACCGTTAATGTTGCATTTAATAACAGAATTCCTTGTTTCGCCCAGTTTTCCAAGTATCCGTGATTGGGAACAGGAATTCCCAAGTCGTCCATAATTTCCCTGAAAATATTTACAAGCGATGGCGGCGGTCTCACTCCTTTCTGAACCGAAAAACAGAGTCCGTGTGCCTGCCCTTTGCCATGATACGGGTCCTGACCGATAATAACCACTTTTACTTTTTCAAAAGATGTATAGTTGAATGCTGAGAAAATAAGCGAACCGGGAGGGTAAATCACATATTTCGCCTTTTCTTCAATTAAAAAATTCTTCAGTTTAAGGAAATAATCGGATTGGAATTCATTAATTAACAGTGCTTTCCAGCTTTCTTCAATAACGGGATTAATTTGGCTTGTATTTTGCATTTAGTAATTGAGTTATATTGTCTTACAAAATTGTTAACATTTTTATTTAATTTTACACGAAGTTACAATAAAATAAATTATATTTGCAATTCTTGTTACGGTAAAAATTTATCTATAGTAATATTATGAAAAAGAAAGCAATTTTAATAATATCTTTAGTAGCAATATTAGCAATCATCATTGCATCGTGCAAAACCCATCAGAGATGTCCTGCATACAGCAAGGCGAGTAATTTTCACTCCCGAAAAGCCAGCATGAATTAGGTATTGCCTTCAGGTTATTTTAGAATACTTAAATATTTCCTTTTAAATTAGCATAAAATTCATTATTTTTGTTTTATTAAAGCATTTCATATGCTTAAAAAGCCATACATATTATTTATTATACCTTTTATTCTTGTGATGGATTCGTATTCACAGGAATTGACCAGGGATGACAGCAGGGGCATTTTATATCGTCAGGAAAGAACGGGAGGAGTCTTAATTCATACTGACGGATGGGGAATAATTTACAGGCAGGGCAAGCACGTTACCGGTTTTAAAAAAAGAATGTTTGAGTTTGAATTTGTAAACATGAAGCATCCTAAGGAAATAAGGACTTCAAATGAGAGTTATTCAAGTTCAAAAAGTTTTATTTACGGCAAAAAAAATGATTTCTTCATTTTAAGAACAGGCATAGGATTGCAAAGGGTTATCAACGGAAAATCAAATCCCACAAATGTTGAAATACGTTATTTACTTTTCGGCGGTATATCAATGGGAATGACAAAACCCGTCTATTTATACATTCTCGATAACAATGAAGATATTTATATAATAGAAAAATATGACCCTTTTAAGCATAATTCTGACAACATTATTGGCAGAGCACCTTTCTTAAGAGGTGTTGAAGAGCTAAAATTTCATCCGGGACTTTATTCCAAATTCGGTATAAACTTTGAATATTCAACCGAAGGCGGTAAAATTATGGCATTGGAAGTAGGAACAATTGTTGATGCTTACCCGAAAACAATAGACATTATGGCTTTGGCAAAAAACAAAAACATTTTTTTATCATTCTATCTTTCTTATCATATGGGTGTGAAGAAAAATTAATTTGAATTCCGGACAATACAGTCATGTTAAAAAAACCCGATTGGCTAAGAATCAAGTTGCCCACAGCAAGAGAGTATTCGCAGGTAAAATTTTATCTGGGAAAGCATAAACTACATACGATTTGCGAAAGCGGAAGCTGTCCCAATCTCGGCGAATGCTGGGCTGCCGGCAATGCAACATTTATGATTCTTGGCGATATTTGTACCCGCTCCTGCGGCTTCTGTAACGTCAAAACAGGAAAACCAAACAATGTCGATTCTGGCGAACCGATGAGAGTAGCTGAAGCAATTAAACTAATGAATCTTAAACATTGTGTAATTACTTCTGTTGACAGGGATGACCTCGAAGATGGCGGCTCAGGAATATGGGCAGAAACCGTTAAAGCAATACGTAAACTTAACCCCGATACGACAATTGAAACTCTAATTCCCGATTTTCAGGGAAATTATAAAAACCTTCAGAAAGTATTGAGTACAAAGCCTGATATCGTTTCACATAATCTCGAAACCGTAAAAAGTTTAACAAAAAAAGTCAGGAAACAGGCAATTTATGAAAGAAGCCTTGATGTAATAAAAAATATTTCGGATGCAGGAATAAAATCAAAGTCGGGAATAATGGTTGGTTTGGGAGAAACAAAAGAAGAAATTATGGAAACAATGGATGATTTGATAAAGGTAAGATGTAAAATTTTTACAGTCGGTCAATACCTCCAACCCACAAAAAATCATCTTCCTGTTATGGAATATATTCATCCGGATGTTTTTGAAGAAATTAAAAAAGCAGGATACGAAAAAGGTTTTGAATTTGTGGAAAGCGGACCGCTTGTGAGGTCATCGTATCATGCCGAAAAGCAAGTTTAATACATTAAGCCCTGCAAGGGTTACAAACCCTTGCAGGGCTTAATGCAGAGTCCAACAACTTTAACCAACACAAAAAATTTTACAAATGAAAAACTGCAATCAACAAAAAAATATGACTAACTGCAACTGTTCGTATGAACCGTGCAGCAGAAAAGGCAATTGCTGTGATTGCCTGCAATATCACCGCCGTGCCGGCGAACTTCCTGCATGTTTTTTCCCCGATGAAATTGAACGCACCTGCGACCGTTCGGTTGAAAGATTCATTTCTGCATGGCAACAAGGGAAGAAAAGAGTTTGAAGTTTTCAGTTTGAAATTTTTCAAATCCTAAATGAAGATATAATAAAAACTTTGCGTCTCTGCGTCTTTGCGGTAAAAAAATGTAAATGAATTAAGAAACATTCATTTCAAAAACAAATACCCTCAATGCTTATAAAATCATTTTCATCAATATCGAGCATTGCATTTATGAGGCATGCTTTTTTAAATTTATTTAAATCACCGGGTTTGATTTGTTCTTCAAAAATTAATTTCTTCCTTAAAAGATCTTCTCTTTTTGTTCCTTTCAGCAATGGTGTGGATGGGGTGAGCCATTTACCTCCGTCAAAAAAAACAATATTACTGAAAGATGTATCGGTAATGAAGTTATTTTTTACAATTAAAATTTCATCAAAATCAGGATATTTATTTTTAAGATTTTCGAAAATAATTCTGTCGGCAAATTTGTAGCTGTATTCAATTTCATTGCATTCAACAATCTTAAGAGTTTTTATTTTTTTTGGTTTGTAATGAATAAATTCTGTTTTCTCAATTTCTTTTTTGTAAAGCACTCTGCATCGGTACAAGCCACTATCAAGGTTTTCCGGAATTGAAATATTTTTTTTAATATTAATAAAATCACCGCAATCGAATAAATCTTTTCTTGATTTATTAAATCTTTCGTTGTGAAGTTCAATATTATTAAATTCTTTATTTAATACTTTAATTGTTTCAAGTAAGAGGCACATAAACCTTATCAATTAATTCATTATATTCTGAAGTCATATCGCTGTATGCTGTGATACCGCCACCGCTTTTATAAAAATAACCGTTATTGTTTTTTTCAATAAATCTTATCATAACCCCGCTGTCAAGAGTGTTGCCGTCAAAACAACCGAATATTCCGGTATAATAACCCCTGTTGTATTTTTCGGTTTCTTTAATAATTTCAATTGTTTTTTTCTTGGGGGCTCCGCTTATTGATCCTGCAGGAAGTAATGAAAAAATAATGCTTCCTATGTTTTCATTAAAATTTTCCGGAAGTTGTCCGCTAATTTCTGAACTTACCTGCAGCAAATCTTTTTCATTGGTTTTTAATTTTTCAACATACCTGAATTTTTCAACTTTCACATTTTTTGCAACAATGCTGAGGTCGTTGCGAAGCAAATCAACAATAGTGGAATGTTCGGCAAGTTCTTTTTTGTTGTCAAGAATGATTTTTTCGGCATTGGGAATTGATGCGTCAATAGTGCCCTTCATAGGGTATGTGGAAATACGGTTATCGGATATTTTTATAAAAATTTCAGGAGAAAAAACAACAAATTCATCCCTGTATAAAAGTTTGTATCTGGCAGTACTGTGAAAAAAAATTTCCTTAAGACAGAGATTAATTTCAATTTTTGTGGGCTGCGTGAGATTCAAGAGATATGAATTTCCGTAATTGATATTTTCTAATACTTTCTTAAAAGCTGTTTCGTATTGCTCAATGCTGAGAGGAATTTTTTTTAGAGAAATATTTTTCTTAATCGCAAAATTATTTTTATAATTCTTAAACCCATTGATATCAAAAAGAATTTCTTCGTTTTTTAATTCATCAAATTTAAAAACCAGAGGATTTAAAAGTTCGAAATCAATAATAAAAAGGAAGGGAATTTTATTTTTCCCCAGATGATTCATTTGGTTTATTGCATCTGACTTTTTATCAAGCCAAAGCTTTGAATTCATATCCTTTTTCGGAATAATGGTGAAGAAATTTAGGCAAAGCATAAAGCATATTCTTTTTAGCTTTCAGGCTATCGTGGAAGACAACAATGGAGCCGTTTTTTGTATGCTTTATTACATTATCGAGACATTTTTCGGGAGAAATCTTATTATCAAAATCGCCGCTTAATACCGACCACAAAATGATCGAATATTTTTTCCGGAGTTTCATAACCTGCGAAGGACGTATTCTTCCGTAAGGAGGACGAAAAAGACGGGTGTGAATCAGGTCGTCGCACTTTTGTATATTGGCAAAATATTTTTTCGAAAGTGTAGTCCACCCGCTTAAATGATTAAAAGTGTGATTTCCCACAGAATGTCCGGCATTTAAAATTGATTTATAAACCTCGCGATATTTTTGAATATTTTCCCCCACACAAAAAAAAGTTGCTTTCGCATTGTGATGATCAAGTATTTTCAGAACATCATAAGTTACTTCAGGAACAGGACCGTCATCGAACGTGAGATAGATTTCGTTTTTTTCATTCACCGGAACATTCCATACCACACTATTTCCCGAAAGACGGGAAATAAAAAACGGTGACTTTATATAATACATTTTTATGCTTTTGAAATTCGCAGATTACTTACCCGCATTCTGTTCATACTGACTGTAAAATTTGCCAAATACAGTTTCAATTTCTTTAGCCAGATTATCCTGTTTATATATTTTTGCTATTGACACAAGCCTGTTCATCACAGATAATGCTCTTTGTTTATCTTCTTCAATATACTTTGTATATTTAGGTTTTAAAGAAAAATAATATTTTAGGTAACCCGTATAATAATCGGCAACTTTTTTAATAATAGAATTAGCTTTATCATTCTTACCGAGTTGAAAATAAAGTTCACCTATAGGTGCCATAAAGTAATCATAAGGAGCACAACTTTCGGGCATAATTTCTTCACATTTTTTCAATACTGTCAGTGCCGAATCTTTTGAGCCTTCCCTTATAAGTGCTTCTGCCAGGCGTGTGAAATTATTTCTGAAATTCATCACCATTCTTCTGTTTGTTTCGTCAAGATAAACTTCAGGGTTGTTCATATTACCCCATTTAAATTTATTCATCAGGTTATTGTACATTATTTTTGTATTGATAATACCCGACTGACCACCTCCCTGATTAGTTGTATCTTTAATGGGAATAAGCCTGTATGCCAACCCTTCCAGCTGGAAGTAATTTTCAAGGTCAATATAACTTTCGTGACCTGTGGTTATGGCAAAATATACGGGGCGTTTCCAGTTAAAATTGGCAAGCAGGTCAAGCACCATAAGCTGGCTTTTCATTATCCCTCTTTCGTTGTAAGACCATTCAATGGCAGGAACGATTTCTTTAATTCTATCTTTACCAACGGTATTGGTTTTTATAACATTGTTTACGTCAACAGGAATATGAAATTTCCGTGTAGGGAAATAATCAAGTTGACGGTTTTGGGCAGGATATTTTGTGCTCGGGTCATCGCTTGCAACAAAATCAATAAGATCTTTAAGGTTAACATAACCCTGCAGGTTTTTGTTTTCAATAATATAAACATATTCAAGATTGCTCTCCCTGTACTTTTCCTGTGTTAAAGAAAAAGGAATAGCATCAGAATCGTATGCTTTACGTTTCATCTGATCTATATACCAGCCGGTGTTAAGTAAGCTTAAATTACAAACCCGAACATCAGTGCGGACACCTTCTACTTCCTGGGCATACCAGAGAGGAAAAGTATCGTTATCACCGTTTGTAAATATTATTGCATTTTTTTCGCATGTTTTCAAATAATTAGATGCCCAGTCAATAGTTGTATATCTGTTGGAACGGTCATGGTCATCCCATTCTTCTTTTGCCATTATTGTGGGGACCAGCAAAAGGCAGATTACTGTTGTTGCAGCCGCAATTATAACTTTATTTATTTTAATTTTTTCTGATAAGAAGTTATAAATAGCCATTACTCCCAGACCTATCCATATCGCGAAAGCATAAAACGAGCCGACATAAGCATAATCACGTTCACGCGGCTGTAAAGGATATTGATTTACATATATTATTATCGCCAATCCTGTCATAAAAAACAGAAGGAACACAATAAACATATCTTTTTTATGCTTTCTGTAATGATAAAATAAACCGATTATTCCGAGGAGAAGAGGGAGCATATATAATTTATTTCTGCCCTTGTTGTTTTTAAGTTCAGGAGGCAGATTATCCTGATCTCCGAGAAGGGCATCATCAATGAAACTTATTCCGCTAATCCAGTTTCCGTCTGTCGGACCTCCGTGTCCCTGAATATCATTCTGCCTGCCTGCAAAATTCCACATAAAATACCTGAAATACATCCATCCTATCTGGTAATTGAAAAAATAAGTAAGATTTTCTATGAAAGTAGGTTTGTAGATTGTATGGTCTCCGCTGTTATCAGTTACCTGAACAGGCACACCCTTTACCTTTCCCCAATCCATATAAAAATCAACGTGGTCTTTTTCGAAGTTCCACATTCTTGGGAAAAAAGTACAAAATTCAGGGTCGTAATTCGGAATTGAATTTTTTCTTTCGTCTATTACCACATATTTCCCTAGTTTTTCATTTCTTCCGTACACCGGATTGCCGTCTTTAAAAGGTTTGTCCTGGTCGTATGGCGGCTGAAAGTCTACGTTTTCCGGGTCCTTGCTAAAGATAAAATATGGTCCATATACAAGAGGAGTTTCCCCGTATTGTTCTCTGTTCAGATAAGATAACAGATTTACCGCATTATCAGGATTGTTTTCATCCATTGGTGTATCGGCATTTGAGCGGATTACCAATGTAAGAAACGATGAAAATCCTATCAGCAGAAATGCAAAAGACAATATTATAGTGTTTAAATTTACTTTATTCTTTTTTCTTGTGTAATGCAATCCCCAAATAATTAAACTTATTATTAAAATTGCAAAAAATATAGTTCCATAATTAAAAGGTAAACCAAATGCATTAACAAATAATATTTCAACTTTTGCAAATAAGTTTACTATTTCAGGAATAACAAAATATTGAACCAGCCCTAGTATTACAACGGAAATGATACCTGTTATTACCAAACCTTTTGTTGTGATTTTGTATTTTTTAAAGTAATAAATATATACTAATGCCGGTATAGTTAAAATATTAAGAAGATGTACTCCGATGGAAAGTCCGATAAGATAAGCAATGAAAATCAACCATCTGTCGGCGCCTTTTTCATCGGCAACCTGTTCCCATTTTAACATTGCCCAAAATACTATTGCAGTATAAAATGATGAAGAAGCATAGACTTCGCCTTCAACAGCAGAGAACCAGAAAGAATCCGAAAAAGTGTAAGCCAAAGCACCAACCAAGCCGCTGCCAAGTACTATAAAAATTTTTTCTTTAGTGATTTCATTATTGCTAAACGCGATCTTCTTGGCTATAGCGGTTATCGACCAGAACAAAAATAAAATTGTGAAGCCGCTTGCAAGATTTGACATAATGTTAACCATTACAGGAACAAGTTTCACATTTCCGCCTGCAAGTAAAGTAAATATTTTCCCGACAAGCATAAATGTCGGGGCCCCCGGTGGGTGACCTACTTCAAGTTTATAGCAACATGAAATATATTCACCACAGTCCCAAAAGCTCGCTGTAGGTTCTTTTGTTAAAATATAAACCGCACTGGCAATTATGAAAACAAGCCAGCCGGTTATGTTGTTAAGTTTTCTATATTGTTCAACCATATATTTATAAAAGATAAAATTTAAATGAATTGCAAATTTATAAATTATTTACATAAGTCAATAGAAAGCATACTTTTTAAAATTAATAAGTTATCAGAAAAGAATTAACTGGCAATTAAGAACGGAAAAGATAAGTTATTATTTTCCCGGAATCATTTTAAGTTGCACCTTGTTATTTGCTGATAATTCTCTATTTTTGCAAGTTTAACACGAAGATTTTATCTGATGTCGAAAATATTGCTCATCAATCCTGATCCTGTTTCACGGGTTCTGCCGCCACTCGGAATAAGTTACATTGCTGAAAATTTAAAAAAACACAATCATTTACCTGTAATTCTCGACATGGGTTTTGACAATCCCGATAAAAACAATCAGGGTTGGGAAAAAATTATTGAAGATATTGATTTTGTTGGAATAACCGCGACGACCTTAATTTACTTCAATGCTAAAGATATTGTAAAAAAAATAAAAAAAATAAGACCCGGTTTACCTGTTATATTAGGCGGTATTCATCCCTCAATTTTACCGCAATTTGTACTTGATGATTCCGGCTGTGATGCAGTAGTAGTTGGCGAAGGAGAAGAAGTGATGGTTGACATAGCTAATCGCAAAATGCAGCCAAAAGGAATAATTAACGCACCTGTAATTAATGAAATTGATACGATTCCTTTTTTAACTTATGAATATTTAGATATTCAGAAATATTTTAAATTTGGCGGAACCGACCGTATTCGTTGGAGTTTACCCCAACCATGTGTGTCAATAATCGGAACCAGGGGTTGTCCTTATGCTTGTACTTTTTGCGCATCGAAAACACTTTTCGGACGTAAAGTCCGCTTCCGCTCAGTTGAAAATATTATGCTGGAAATTGATTTTCTTCGCAAAAAATATGGTATTAAGGCAATTTACTTCTGTGATGATACACTTACACTGAAAAAAAGCTGGCTGAAACAATTATGCGATGAATTAGCAAAACGAAAAATGCAATGGATTTGCGGAACCCGTGTGGATGTTGTTGATGAGAAAATTCTTCAAATGATGAAATTCAGCGGTTGTAAATACATTTCTTATGGAATTGAAAGCGGTTCAAATAAAGTGCTGAACGATATTATCAAAAAAGAAACAACAATCGAACAAGCCGAGCGTATTTTAAAACTAACCCGTAAAGTTGGCATCGGAATTATTGCCAATTATATGTTCGGACTTCCGGGCGAAACCGAAGAGGACATGAAGCTCACATTAAAAGCCATTAAGAAAATTCCTGCCGATACAGCCGAATTTAGTGTTTATATTCCGTTGCCCGGAGCTGAGCTGGCAACCGATCTGGACTGGACTGTTTATAAATCCAATAAAAATCCATATCATTCCACAAGCTACATTCATACACCGGAATTTTCAAGAATAATTAAAAGATATCATCGCAAAGCTGTTCGTAATTTTTATTTCTCACCAAAGTATTTATTTGAACGTTTAAAAATGCTGTTGTACCCACAACGCGTCTATTATGCATTAAAATCTTTATTTAAGTTGATTCAAGATTTAATGAAATAATTATATTGATTTAATACTAAATTTTGTCATCAGGTTAAATTAACCGCGGGTTTATAAATTATTTTCAAAAATCAATAAAAAGCATGCTATTTAAGTAATTATGAATAATCAGGAAATAATTTATTTACACAAAATAAAATATAACTATAGATATAGTTAACTTAAAATGTAAGAGTTTACTTTTTAATCGGGCTTAGATTCAATAAATTTGAACAAATAATACATTAAGCCTTGATACTATGAAAAAAATATACAAAAAAATTCTGTTTTTAATAATTGCGCAATCAGCAATTATTTTTGTTTCTTTTTCACAAACACCAACATTATCGCCACAGGCAGCGACAATATGGGATGCATATTTTCCGTTAGGCGCACACAGGGCAAACTCCGACCGGTTGTTTCCTGTCATTCCGACAATAGGATACAATCTCGAAACCACCTCGCAGTCGTTTTATTTCGATACCGATGCTGCAATATTTGCGCCCGGTATTGCCGACCTGCATGCAAGAGGAATAAAATATCATATGTTCCTTGAATTATACTGGCTCGAAGTGGGAGTTGATACGCTGATGGAAACTGACCCGTTAATTACTGACAGGCATTTCGGCGTGGTG
>JAQUPB010000108.1 GCA_029004185.1 Bacteroidales bacterium
GGTGCGGAGTTGAAATATATTCCAAGAATTCCTACAAGTAAAAATGCAGAACCGCCCATCAGCATAAGCGTAAGTTTCATTGCCGAGTATTCTCTCGGACCGCTTCCCCAGATGCCTATTAAAAGATACATTGGAATCACTGCAACTTCATAAAATAAAAACATTGTGAATAAATCGAGAGAAATGAAAAATCCGAAAACACCACCTGACAATAATATTAATGAAATGAAAAATTCTCTTGATAAAAATTCAACTTCCCACGATGCGAAAATACCTGCAACAACAACTATTGCCGTTAAGCCGATCATTGCAACCGAAATTCCGTCAACACCGATTGCATAGTGAATGTTCAAAGCAGGAAACCACATGTAATCCTTCACATATACCATTGTATCAGTTATTCCTGATTTTCTTAATGCAAGATATTGAATTATGAGATTTGCAGCCATAAGCAGCTGTATTCCCATACCGACAGCAGCAGCAACTCTTGCCTGTTTATTATTTTTTGTAAATAATATCGCAAAGATTGTCAGTAACGGAACTACTACGAATAATGTTAAAATATCCATCTTTATAAATGTTTAAAAAGTAAATATGTAAACAAAAACCAAAATCAATAATATCACACCGGAAATAAAAGCATAACCATACTGTTGCAACTGACCTGACTGAAATCCTCTTATTTCAAATGAAACGGCATTTGTGATCCATGCAAATAAATTCATTGTGCCGTCGACAATATGCCTGTCGAACCATGCAATAGGCACGGAAATAAATCTGAAAATAATTTTCTTTGTTACGAATAAATATAATTCGTCGAAATAAAATTTGTTGAAAGCCCATCTGTAAAAGAATTTGAACGAAGCGGAAATTTTATCCGGAAGAGAGCTTTCTTTTTTATAAAGTATGAAAGCAATTACTATTCCTATTATTCCTGCAAGAATGGAAAGTGATGCAACTGGCATCCATTCAATTTCTGTTTCGAATGGTTTTAAATCGGAAGAAATAAATTCGGAAAATGGAATATATCCTGCAAATATTGAAGCCGCGGCGAGAAACATTAGCGGAATAGTCATCACCAGAGGTGATTCATGAGGTGTATGATGATAATGGGGTTCTTTATTCCAGAATACGCGGAAATACAATCTGAACATATAAAATGCGGTTAATCCTGCAACAAATAACTGAGTCCAGAAGATAACCGGGTTGTGATGATAAGCTGCAGTCAATATTTCATCTTTACTGAAAAATGCCGATAATCCTGGAATTCCGGCAATAGTTAAACATGCAATTAAAAAAGTGATGTGAGTGATTGGTAGATGTTTTCTTAATCCACCCATCTCATTCATTACATTGGTGTGAACGGCGTGAATGATTGCTCCTGCACCAAGGAATAACAATGCTTTGAACATTGCATGAGTAAACAAATGAAATATTGATGCCATATAACCCAGTCCTTCATGTCCGCCGTAACCCGAAACACCCAGGCCTACCATCATATAGCCGATTTGCGACATGGTGGAGTAGGCGAGGACGCGTTTTATATCGAATTGCGTACACGCAATTATTGCCGCAAATAAAGATGAGAATGCTCCGACATATGCGACCACTAAAAGTCCTTCTGGTGCTGAAATCGAATATATCGGAAATAATCGTGCAACGAGATAAACACCGGCAACAACCATTGTGGCGGCATGTATTAATGCGGAGACAGGAGTGGGTCCTTCCATTGCATCGGGCAGCCAGATGTGCAGAGGGAACATTGCCGATTTTCCGGCACCTCCCATGAATACAAATATCAGCGACCATGTCATGACAGATAAGCCCATAAATGCCACTCCGCTTCCCTGAGCAATTGCGGCGCCATTCGGATCTGTGAGTTGAATGAAATCAAATGTTTTTGTATTAAAAGAAAGAATTAAAATACCGATTAAAAAACCAAGGTCGGCAAAACGGGTAACGATAAATGCCTTTTTGCCGGCGGAAACAGCAGTGGGGCGTTCGTAATAAAAGCTGATTAACAGATATGAAGAAACGCCTACCAATTCCCAGAAAATATACATCTGGAAAATATTAGTCGCGACCACAAGTCCTAGCATTGAAAAACTGAATAATGATAGTTTTGCAAAAAACCTGTGGAACCCTTTTTCACCTTTCATGTATCCGTTGCTGTAAACGTGAACCATAAATGAAACGGTAGTGATGACAATCAGCATCATTACTGAAATAGGGTCGAGCAGAACGCCAAGGTCAATATGCAGATTTTCGGTTAAATTAAGCCATGTAACATTGAAAGCAGGAATTTTTTCATAAGCACCATTCACTTTTCCGACAACAAAGAAATACTGGTAAGCAGTGATATATGATAATACGGTTGAAACAAATAATCCCGTTGTTCCGAGAATTCCCGAAATTGCAGGTTTGTATTTATGCCCCGTTAATCCAATAAAAATAAACATTAAGAGCGGCACTAAGGCTATCCAGATTGTGTATGTGAAATTGTATTCCATCTTTTTATTATTTAGCTGTGAGCTATGAGCTTCGAGCTTCGAGTTTAGCTGCAAGCTTTAAGCTGCAAGTTTCTATTTTATTTTTTTTATTGATATTTTTTCATTTTTACTCGTAGCTCGTGGCTCAAAGCTCATAGCTTTTTGCTCGTAGCTTTTTTTAGTATTTCATTTCATCAACATCTTCAACATTGATGGTTGTAAATCTTCTGTAAATATTTATGATTATGGCAATGGCGACAGCCGATTCGGCAGCGGCAACTGCAATTACGAACAATGTGAAAAAGTGCCCCTGCAGATTATCCGGATATAAATATCTGTTGAATGCAACAAAGTTTATGTTCACTGAATTTAAAATCAATTCAACCGACATTAAAATTGTGATCAGGTTTCTTCTGGTTAAAAATCCATACACGCCAATAAAGAACATTATTGTAGCGAGGATTATGAAGAATTGTAAGGGGATTCCGGTGTTTAGCATAAATTTTGTTTTTAGCTGCGAGCCACGAGCTATGAGCTACGAGGTTCAAGCATGATTTTTATTTAATATCTTTTAATTTTCTGATTAAACTCATTGTCATTTTTTGTTCTTCATCAATCAAGTTTAAAATTGTTTCTATAGATTCCGGTTTAATTAATTTTAATTCTTTAATAATTATCAATTGTGTTTCTAACTCAAATAAAGATCCAATTGCTATTTCAAGAAAATATGCATATTCTTTATTGCTTGTTCTGCTGCTTCCTTCTGCAATATTTGATGGAACAGAAACTGCCGCTCTCGTTATTTGGCTTACCAATCCGTATTTTTCATCTTTTGGTAAATCTTTAGTTAATTTATAAATCAATTTAACTAACTCTATTCCTTTTTCCCAAATTTTCAAATTTTTAAAATTCTTCATGTTTGTCCTTATCTTTTTTACTCATAGCTCGCGGCTCGTAGCTCGAAGCTATTTTTTTACCTTTTTAGCTACCACAATTGCTCCTACCATTGCAGCGAGAAGCAAAACTGAAATTACTTCAAAAGGAAGCGCATAACCTTCTCTTCCGTAACCGAGCAAACTCCTTCCGATTATTTTCATGTTCAATTCTTCTGCAGCAATTGTTGTTGCCGAATATTCATATTGCAATATTGTAATAATGCAAAGTACCATTCCGAGAATAACTGCCAGTGCGGCAAATATTTTTTTGCTTATTGAAACTTCCTCGAATTTCTGACTTATGTGGCTTGTCAGTAATATCGAGAAAATTATTAAAACCACAATACCGCCTGCATATAGCGTTAATTGTACGGCAGCTAAAAACTGATAGTTGAGCATGAAATACAAACCTGCGGTTGCAACCAGAACAAACAGTAAAAATGTTGCGGCGCGGAGTATTCGTTTGCTTGTAACTGTTAATACCGAAAACAGGATTATAACTCCCGAAATGATAATAAACATTATTTGATTAAAGGTTAATTCCATTATTCAACTCCTTTCATTAATGTTGAACCTTCTTTATTTAATATTTTATTTAATTGCGCTCTGTTAAAAACTGCATGTTCGAATTCCTGTGAGAATGTGAGTGCATCGGAAGGGCATGTTTTAACGCATAAAGCGCAAAAAGTACACATTCCCAATCTGTAAATATGTTTATCAAGAGCTCTTTTCTTTTTGCCGTCATCCAGGAGAATTTGTTTAGAAATGACTTCTATGGTTCCATTGGGACAATTTATTTCACAGATTCCGCAACCGGTGCATTTATGCTCGTTATTGGCATTGTGAGGCATTATAACTTCACCCCTGAACCTGTCGTACATTACGAGTTTTTTTCTGTTTTCGGGATATTGCTGAGTAACAATTTTCCACGGACTGAAAAAATATTTTCCCGTAACCATCATTCCCAGCACAAGCGACCATACGCCCCTGACTATGCCGGTTAAGTAATTTATAAATCCTCTCATATTAATTAAGTTTTCAGTTTTTAGTTTTCAGTTTTCAGTTCGCTATGTTTATATTTTATTCCTTTGTAATTGCTTTCTTTTAAATAATTTATTAAACCGTTTAACATTTTTCCGATTTCTTCGCATAAATTATATATTTCAGTAAATTTATTTTTATCAATATATTTATTGTCAAGAGCTCTATACAATTGAGATTTTGCTTCACCGCAAGAACCTTTAGCAATTGATAAAAACTGTGAAAATTCTTTTTTGCCGTTTCTTTCAAATCCTTCTGCTATATTATCCATAACTGAACCTGAAGAATTCCGTATTTGATTAACTAAACCAAAATCTTTTGAGAAAGGTTCTGTTTTTGTGATTTCATAAACCTTAATACAAAGTATTCTTGCTCTTTTCCAAACTTCCAAATCTTCAAATCTTTTAACTGTACTCATTCTTTTATTTTAACTGAAAACTATAAACTGAAAACTGTAAACTTAAAAATGCCATCCCATCATCACTATCAGCGCCATTAACAAAACGTTAACTAAATTTATAGGCAACAAATATTTCCATTCAAGAGTTAACAGCTGGTCAATACGTAATCTTGGGAATGTCCATTTAAACCACATCATTATAAAAATTATAACTGCTGTTTTTCCAAAATACCAGAAGAACGGTGGAATCAAATCCATTATATGATTGAAAGAACCCCATCCGCCGACATGCAGAGGCATCCATCCGCCCCAGAATACTGTTGCAGCTATTGAAGCAACAATAAACATATTCATGTATTCTGCTAAAAAGAAAAAAGCAAATTTGATTCCCGAATATTCGGTATGAAAGCCGGCAGTTAATTCCGATTCAGCTTCGGGCAAATCGAAAGGACCACGGTTTGTTTCAGCTGTGCTTGCAATTAAAAAAATCACGAAAGCAATAACCGAAGGAATATGCCCTGTGAAAATAAACCATCCATCTCTTTGCGCTTCAACGATTGTTGAAAACTGCATGCTTCCTGCGAGAACGCACATTGTAATTAATGATAATCCAACAGAAAGTTCGTAGCTTACAATTTGTGCACCGCTTCTCATTGCGCCAATCAATGAATATTTATTATTGCTCGACCAGCCTGCAAGAAGAATCCCGATAACTCCCATTGATGAAACTGCTATAACATAAAGTAATCAGATATTAAAATCAATTGCATGCAAACCAGTGGCAAAAGGAATTGCGGCAATTGCAAGAAATGAATCTCCGATAACTATGAAAGGAGCGATGTTGAATAAAATGCTGTCGGCATTTTTTATGGGTACTAATTCTTTAATCAATAATTTTATTAAATCTGCAATTGTCTGAAAAAAGCCATACGGACCAACTCTGTTAGGACCCACGCGGCATTGCATAAAGCCGCAGATTTTTCTTTCGGCATAAACAAGATACAAACCAACAACCGCATAAAATGCAAGAATTGCAACACCTATTATTACAAGTTCCCATGTCGTTGTCCAGAATGGAGAACAAAAATCACTAAGTGTTTTATCAATCCATTTTGTAAGTATCGAAAAATCATAAAAAGCGTCGTACCACATTTTTTTCTTTTTTAAACTTTAAACTTCAAACTTTAGACTTTAAACTGTTTTTATCTGTCAATATCAGGTATCACATAATCGAGTGAAGCGCCGATAGCAACCAAGTCGGCAATTTTCTGATTTTTAGCAATTGCATTCAAAGCCGAAAGATTGCTGAAATTCGGAGAACGTAATTTTAATCTGTACGGATATTTTTCTCCTTTGCTTTCGATGTAAACGCCGAATTCGCCGCGGCAAGCTTCAACACGCTGGTAATACTCGCCTTCGGGAAGTTTAATTATCGGCTTCATCTTTGCTGTGTAATCACCTTCGGGAATATTATCAATCAACTGTTCAATAATTTTCATTGACTCCCGCATTTCAAACATTCTAACCTGATATCGTGCAAAAGTATCACCCTCATTAAATAATATTTCTTTGAAATCAACTTTATCATAAACGCCATAAGGAGCATGTTTTCTGATGTCGCATGAAAATCCCGAACCTCTGCCTGAAGGACCCGTTACTCCATAATTAATTGCATCTTCTTTTGATAAAAACCCGACTCCCTTGCATCGTTCCTGCATTATCACATTTCCCGTTAACAGTTGGTCATATTCGGGCAATATTTTTCTGAAGTATTTAATAAATTTCTTAACGTTTTTCTGGAAATTCGGATGAATATCATTCATTAAACCGCCGGGAGTGTAATAGCTCAATATTAACCTGCTGCCTATTGACTCTTCAAAAATGTCAAGAACTTTTTCTCTGTCGCGCAAACCATAGAAAAAACATGTCAATCCGCCCAAATCCATTCCGAAGGAACACCACCACAACTGATGCGAAGCAATTCTCTGGAGTTCATCCATAATGGTGCGTATGTATTTTACTCTTTCGGGAACTTCAATTTGCAGGGCGTTTTCGACACATAAACAAACGGCTTCGTTATTAATCATAGCAGAAAGATAATCCAGCCTGTCGGTTAAATGAATTATCTGCTGATAGGTGAGTTTTTCGCACATCTTCTCAATGCCGCGATGGATATAGCCGCAGTGAGGTTCGATGTTTTTTACGATTTCACCTTTGAGAGAAAGCACCAGTCGCAACACACCGTGTGTGGAAGGATGCTGAGGACCCATATTTATAATGTATTCCTCTTTCTCTAAGTCTAATAAAACGTCTTCTTCCATAAATTATCTTTCAACTATATTTATTTCATCAACGTAATCTTTTCTTAAAGGATGACCATTCCAGTTTTCTTCAAGAAATATTCTCCTTAAGTCGGGATGATTTCTGAATTTTATTCCGAACAAATCAAAGACTTCTCTTTCTAGGAAATCAGCTGTTTTCCATATGTCGCAAATGGTATCCAGTTCCGGATTATTTCTGTCTGCAGTTTTTACTTTTAATGCAACGGTATGTTCATGTTTAGTGGAAAAGAGATGGTAAACAACTCCAAGACTGTCACCCCAATCCATTCCGCTTAAACAAAACAGATAATCGAAAGCCAAATCTTCGCTTTGTTTAATTTTTTCGCAAAGTGAATGAAACTTCTCTGCCGGAATTATAAAAGTTGGATATTGCTTGTTTGCTGTTTCCGTTGCTTCGGGAACGAGCTCCAATATTTTTTTCTGTATATTTTCGTTTGTCATGAGTTTTTAGTTTTCAGTTTTCAGTTCTCAGTTTTTTAACTGAAAACTACATTTCATATTTCCATTTCCTCTTATTAAAACTTCGTTTTATAAAAGATTCTTTTTTTAATTTTCTTTGCAATTGCATTACTCCATACAACAATGCTTCAGGTCTTGGAGGGCATCCGGGAACATAAACATCAACAGGGATGATGTGCTCTACGCCTTTTACCACATGATAAGAATTATAAAAAAATGGTCCGCCTGAAATTGCGCATGCACCCATTGCAATAACGTACTTAGGTTCTGACATCTGGTCGTAAAGGCGTTTTAAAACCGGTGCCATTTTATTTGTAATTGTTCCTGCAACAACAATAACATCTGCCTGACGGGGACTTGCTCGGTAAACTTCAATTCCGAAGCGTGCAAAGTCGTGGCGTGCCGCACCTGCTGCCATCATTTCAATTCCACAGCAGCTTGTTGCAAATGTAAGTGGCCAGATAGAATTTGAACGTCCCCAGTTCAGTATTCCATCAATTGTCGTAAGCAGAATGTTTCCGCCCGATTTGTCAATGAGTTCAAGGTCTTCATTGTCCTTGAAGTCATTATATTTCATTGATTTTATTTTTACTCCCATACCAAAGCGTGTTTTTTCCAGGCGTAGCCCAGACCTAAAATCAAAATAAAAAAGAAAATGACTATTTCAACGAATGCAATCATTCCCATATCCTTCATCACTACTGCCCACGGAAAAACGAAGACAGCTTCAACATCGAATATCAGGAATAATATTGCAAACAAATAATAACCGACATTGAACTGCAGCCATGTAATGCCTTTTGTGGGTATTCCGCACTCATAAGGTTCAAACTTCTGGGGAGTGCTTGACCGTGGAGCAATGAAATATGCAAACACAATTGCAAATCCCACAAGAAAAACTCCAACACCGAAAAATAATATTAGAAATTCCGAATTCATCTTAAGTAAAATTAAATTTTGTGCAAATATTAGTAATTTTTTTTAAAAGAAAATGATAAAAATCAGTTTTTATAAACACTTCTTGATAACTTTTTTTTTATATTGCTTAAATGAACTATATGTCCATGAGTTTTAAGGCAATTGCATCATTTTAATGAGTTGTTGATTGTTAATAAATATGTCATGTATTTTGTTAAGTGAAATACATATATTCTTATAAAATTCCGAAAATATCCGAATAAGCTATGGATTTTATGCTTCTGTCAACCTAATTGAACAGAGTATCTAATAAGTAGGAAATTACTTGACTTTCCATAATAATATTAGTATCTTTATTCAAACATTTTTCAATTAAACTTGATCTTATGAAAAAATATACTCTCTTTTTTTTATGCTTTTTATTGATGTCAGGTTCTGTGTTAATTAATGCGCAGACAATAAATAATAATAAAACTTTGAGCGCGATAGCGGATGAAGTTTTATATAATCATAGTTACAATACTCCTAATTACATTTTGTTGAAAGCAGGACAGGAATTCGACCTGATGTATTTTGATGAATGGATGAAAAATACATTGAATTTGCCTTCGGAAACAAACTTTAAAATTAAAATTATTGAAAAGGATAAATTAGGACAAGTACATTATCGCTATCAACAAATGATTGGTAATATTCCTGTGCTTGATGCCGTGTATATTGCTCATACGAAGGGAGGCAAAGTAATATCTCTGAATGGTGAAAAACTAATGGGGATTTCCGAAAGAATAAATTCAACTCCTGCAATTACTGAAAAAGCAGCATTAGCAAAAGCATTGAGTTTTTTTAATGCAAAAACATATATGTGGCAGGTAAAAAGTGAAGAGAATTTTCTTAAGGCAACCGAAAATAATCCCGGCGCAACTTATTATCCCAAGGGGAAACTTGTTTTTTTAACAAGCGACGGTAAGAATAGCACAGGCAATTACAAGCTGGCTTATGAATTTTGCATATATTCTTATGAGCCGTACAGAAAAGAAAATGTATATGTTGACGCTATAAGCGGTAAAGTACTTTTTTCGAGAGAACTTATTAATACGGCAGATGCTCCGGGAACAGCGGTAACAAAATACAGCGGAAACCAAACCATAACCGCCGATAGTTACAGTGGTTCTTACCGGCTTCGTGAAGTTGGCAGGGGCAATGGCATTCAGACATGGAATGCTCTTAAAGGAACCAGCACTGCAAGTTCTGTCGATTTTACCGATACCGATAATAACTGGAACAATGTAAATGCCAATAAAGATGAAGCCGCCACAGATGCGCACCTTGCTTCGGAAAAAATGTATGACTATTTGTTGGCTACATACGGCAGAAACAGCCTCGATGATAACGGATTTATTCTGAAAAACTATGTGCACTGGAATAATAACTGGCTTAATGCATCTTGGAACGGCAGCCAGATGTCGTATGGTGACGGAAGCGCTTCAAACGGTTATAATCCTTTAACTACACTTGATATTGGCGGACATGAAGTAACACACGGTCTTACAAGTTTCACCGCAGGTCTCATTTATCAGGATGAGTCGGGAGCGTTAAGTGAAGGTTACAGCGATATTTTCGGAACAACTCTTGAGTTTTACGTAAAGCCTTCGGTAGCGAACTGGACAATCGGAGAAGATTGCCAGTTTCTATTAAGGTCGCTTTCAGATCCTAAACAGGAGGGTCTGCCGGACACATACCTTGGTGTTAACTGGTATGGTCTTACAGGTGATAACGGAGGAGTACATACTAATTGTGGTCCTTTGGCATACTGGTATTATCTGGTTTGCCAGGGGGGCTCAGGAATAAATGATAACAGCGATAGTTACAATATTACAGGCATAGGAATGACTAAAGCAGCAGCTATTGCATACAGAACTCTAACGATTTACCTTACTCAGAATTCAGGTTATGCCGATGCCCGCACATATTCAATTATATCAGCTGAAGATTTGTATGGAACAAACTGCGCCCCTGAAGTCATTACTGTTACAAACGCTTTTTATGCAATTGGTGTAGGCGGTCTTTTTGCAAACCAGGCGGTGAGCAACTATACTCTTGACAAAATATACAGCTGTACCGTGCCG
>JAQUPB010000109.1 GCA_029004185.1 Bacteroidales bacterium
CGTTTTAACGAAATCGTACATTTCCTGAACCGAAGCAGGCGCCAATACTATGAGCCTGTAATCACCGTGACCGCCGCCTTTTGTTGACTGGAAATAATCGGATTGGGAAGGTTGAATTGTTCCCAGGCCAGGTCCTCCTCTGACAACATTGACAACCAGGCAAGGAAGCTCCGCTCCGGCAATATAAGAAATGCCTTCCTGCTTCAGGCTTATGCCCGGACTTGAAGAAGAAGTCATAACTTTTTTGCCGCATGAAGCGCCTCCATATACCATATTGATTGCAGCAACTTCACTTTCTGCCTGAAGAACGACCATACCTGTTCTTTCATGGGGTTTCTGAGCCATAAGATATTCCATTACTTCCGATTGCGGTGTAATAGGATATCCGAAATAGCCGTCAGCCCCCGCGCGAATAGCAGCTTCTGCTATCGCTTCATTACCTTTCATTAATCTTAACTCTTTCATTTTTATTTGTTTTTTCTAAGATAATTTGACTCTATAGACAGTAATTACACCATCGGGACAAACAACCGCACAATTTGTGCAGCCTGTACACATATCACTAACGGCTTCAGCGTAATGATATCCTTTCCCGTTTACTTTTTTTGACATTGCAATGCATTTATCAGCACAGGTTTCAATACAAAGCTCACATCCTTTGCACATTTCAACGTCAACCACTATTTTTCCTTTTAAT
Source organism: Bacteroidales bacterium (assembly GCA_029004185.1). GTDB lineage: Bacteria > Bacteroidota > Bacteroidia > Bacteroidales > JAHJDW01 > JAQUPB01. The sequence goes on from JAQUPB010000109.1 coordinate 698, forward strand.
TTTGCCATTTTATTCTTTATTATTGTATGAAAATATTTCCGGTTTATTATTTTAAATCTTGCGAATTTATTTAAAAAAAAATTATAAAAACTAAATATTCTTAATAATTTTCAGGTGTCAGTAATATACCTAAAAAAATCTAACTGTTTCACTAGATAGAAAATAACGAACAGCACTTATGAGAATTAACCGAAAATTGACAAAAAGGGTAAATTTTAAGTTTGTAATTAGTCAACTTATATTTTAACATTATATTATTAATTAAATATCGTAAACGGTTGAGTTAAGGGCTAATTGTTATTACCTTTATGCACACTTAATTTACTTTATTATTTGGTATTGAAAAATACATTCAATTATCAACGGGTTTTAATTGCCATGAGTTAACTAAATATAACATATAAACTCAATTATTTTGTTTTATTAATAATATTAATTAATTTGGCTTTCTTAATTTTAAAAGTAAAGAAAAAATATATATTAATTATAAACATATTTAACAAAATAAATATGATTTATATTTTTTTTGTTACTTTTGCACTTTTATTTAATAATATTAATTTTAATTAGAAACTTAAATTTTTGCAAGTACATAAATTTTAGCTTTAACATCATAAAATTATGAAAAAAAACATATATATTTTTTTAACAGTCTTTATAACGACTTTTGTTTTATTCGGGTTTACGGGCGACCCGCAGGATAAACCAAAAAATAATCAGGATGTACCCTCATCAAATAACAACAGTTTTGTTATTGATCATTTTGCCGATTTAAGAATTTCGAAATACTTAGTGCCCGACTTCGAACTTTTAACAATAAAACAGAAAGAACTTGTGTATTATTTAAACCAGGCAGCATTAGTCGGAAGAGACATTACATGGGACCAGAATTACAAACACAATCTCTGCATAAGAAAAACACTGGAAGCAATATACGAAGGATACAAGGGAGACAGAAGCACTGACAATTTCAATAATTTTCTTATTTATCTTAAAAGAGTATGGTATTCCAATGGCATCCATCATCATGCAAACTCATATAAAATCATACCCGATTTCCCCAAAGAATATTTTGCCGAGATGATTAAAAACTCTGAAGGAGTTACATTTCCTCTTCAGCAGAATGAAACAATTGATGATTTGATAGCTAAATTAACTCCAATAATTTTCGACCCTAACATAGCACGAATAAAAGTTTGCAGCGACCCCCAGCTTGACATGATAAGCAATTCGGCAGTTAACTTTTATGAAAATCTCACTCAGAAAGAAGTTGAAGATTATTACAAAGCAACTATCAATCCTGATGAAACATATCCCATGTCTTACGGATTGAATTCAAAATTAATTAAAGTGAACGGAAGAGTTATAGAAAGGGTTTATAAACTTGGGGACATGTATTCTTCGGCTATCGAAAAAATAATTTTCTGGCTTGAAAAGGCTGCGGCAGTTGCCGAAAACGCAGACCAGAAAGCAACCTTAGATGTTCTCATTCAATATTATAAAACAGGGGACTTAAAAGTATTTGACGCATATAACGTAATGTGGGTGAAAGACACATTATCTGAAGTTGATGCAATAAACGGATTTATTGAAGTGTACAATGACCCCATGTCAATGAAGGCAACTTTTGAAGCTGTAGTTTCATTTAGAGACATTAGCGCTTCAAGAAGAGCTGAAACATTCAGCAGAAACGCGCAATGGTTCGAAGACCACTCTCCCATTAATCCGGCATATAAAAAGAAAAATGTAAAGGGTGTTTCCGCAAAAGTTATTACAGTTACAGCATTAGGCGGAGATTGTTATCCCAATACACCTATAGGAATCAATTTACCCAACTCATTATGGATAAGAAAGCTTAAAGGTTCAAAATCGGTAACAATGGGAAACATACTTTATGCTTACAATCAATCACAGGCAACAGATGGAATGATTGAGGAATTTTGCTATACACCCGAAGAAATTGATTTAGCAAAAAAGTATGATGCAATGAACATGAACATTAATACAGACATGCACGAATGTCTGGGGCATGCGTCAGGACAGGCAAAACCGGGAGTAACACCTGATATGCTCAAAAATTATTATTCCCCTCTTGAAGAAGCAAGATCAGATTTGTATGCAATATATTACTATATGGATCCAAAATTAATTGACCTTGGTATTCTTCCCTCCGAAGAAGCTGCAAAAGCCGCATACAACTTTACTATAAGGCGAGGCATGATGACACAGCTAACACGAATTGAACTCGGAAAAAACATTCAAAATGCACATTACAGAAACCGTCAGTTAATAGCAAAATGGACATATGAAAAAGGATTGAAAGATAACGTTATTTCAAAAGTCGTAAAAGATGGTAAAACTTATTTTGTAGTTAATGACTATAAAAAATTACGAAACTTGTTCGGGCAATTGCTAGCCGAAATACAACGTATTATTTCCGAAGGAGATTATGAAGCAGGAAAAAATCTCATTGAAACATATGCAGTAAAAGTAGATCAGGATATACATAAGGAAGTTATCAGCCGATGGAAAAAACTGAATGCAGCACCATATGGCGGTTTTGTTAATCCATATTTTACACCTATTTACGATGCAAAAGGCAAAATGATTGATGTGAAAGTTGAATATCCCGAAGATTATATAAAACAAATGTTATTTTATTCAAAAAATTATTCATTCCTTCCAACTTATAATTAAAACTGGGTTTAAAGAAATTAAAAAGCTGTTTTTAAATAAACAGCTTTTTTTATTTTATATATCTGCATAAAAAGTTTTACTTTTGCATTTAAACATCAAACCAAGAATTATTTTTTTTTAAAATGAGAATATATAAATACCCGAATAAAGAATTGCTGAATAAAATCCTGCAAAGACCTTATTCCCGCAATAAATCTGTTGAAGCTACCGTATTGAAAATCATAAACGATGTTAAAAACAACGGCGATAAAGCAGTAAAAAAGTATACTTTTCAGTTCGATAAAACAGTTATTAAAAATACGGTTATTGATATCAGCAAACTTAAATCCGGCGAATTAAATATTTCTACAGAGTTAAAAAAATCAATAAGAACCGCAATAAACAACATAACAAAATTTCACAAATCACAAAAGCCGGTTTATAATAAGACCGAAACTTCAAGAGGTGTTTATTGCTGGCAAAAATCCGTACCGGTTGAGAAAATCGGCATATACATTCCCGGCGGCTCCGCACCTCTTTTTTCTACTGTTCTTATGCTTGGCATACCCGCTAAAATTGCCGGTTGCAAAGAAATAGTCTTATGCACACCTCCCGATAAAAGGGGAAACATAAATCCGGTAATACTTTTTACTTGCAGGGAAATCGGAATTAAATACATATATAAAGTTGGAGGAGCGCAGGCAATTGCTGCAATGGCATATGGAACAGAAACAATTCCGAAAGCATATAAAATCTTCGGTCCGGGAAATCAATATGTAACAATTGCAAAACAGATAGTAAGTACAGATGGTGTTGCAATAGATATTCCCGCAGGACCATCTGAAGTTACTGTCATTGCCGACAAATCAGCAAATCCGGAATTCATTGTATACGATTTGCTTTCACAGGCAGAGCACGGACCGGACAGTCAGGTGCTATTGATAAGTAATGATGAAAGTATTATTAAAAAAGTAGTTAACCTTTTACCTGAACATCTCAACAAATTACCCCGGAAAGAGTTCGCAAAAAAATCAATTGAGAACAGTCCGGCAATTTTAGTAAAAGACATTTCCGAAGCAATAGAAATTTCAAATGAATATGCTCCCGAGCATTTGATTTTATCGGTTATCAATCCTGAAAAAATTGCAGAAAAAATAATCAATGCAGGTTCGGTTTTTCTCGGAAATTATACTCCCGAATCAGCCGGTGATTATGCATCGGGAACAAATCATGTGTTGCCCACAAACGGTTATGCCAAATCATTCAGCGGAGTCAACCTTGACAGCTTTATGAAAAAAATCACCTTTCAGTCAATAACTCCTGAAGGATTAAAAAATATAGGAAATGCGATAGAGCAAATGGCGGAAGCCGAAGGTTTAAAAGCCCATAAAGAAGCTGTAATAATACGATTTAAAAAGCCTTAAAATGTTTAATCTCGATAAAATAATACGTCCGAATATAAAAGCGCTGAAGCCATATTCATCTGCAAGGGATGATTTTTTCGGCACTGCCGATATTTTTCTCGATGCGAATGAAAATTCATATGGTTCTGTCGGCATTAAGGAAAAGGCAAACAGATATCCCGACCCTCATCAGAGAATACTGAAAGAAAAAATCGCAAAAATAAAAAATGTAAAATTCCCGCAGATTTTTCTTGGCAATGGCAGTGATGAAGCAATTGACATTGTTATCCGCGCATTTTGCGAACCCGCAGAAGACGAAATAATGCTCCTCCCTCCTACTTACGGCATGTATCAGGTAGCAGCAGATGTGAATAATGTAAAAACAAGGAAAATAAAACTCAAAGAAAATTTTCAGATTGATGTTGAAAATGTTTTAAATTCAATTACAACAAAAACAAAACTCATTTTTATTTGTTCGCCAAACAATCCCACTGCAAATTGTTTCAGGAAAGAGGACATAATAAAAATATGCCGAAACTTTGACGGCATTGTTGTTCTCGATGAAGCTTATATTGATTTCGCACCCGACAGAACATTATTGCAGAAGTTAAATGATTATCCGAATCTTGTTATACTGCAGACTTTTTCAAAAGCGTGGGGACTTGCGGGAATACGCCTCGGAATGGCTTTTGCGCAAAAAGAAATAATAAATATTTTCGATAAAATAAAATATCCTTATAACATAAGCGAACTCACTCAGAAGGCGGCTTTATCGGCCCTGAAAAATGAAAAGCAAAAAAACATTTTCGTAAAAAAACTTCTTGTTCAGAAGAAATCACTAATGAAGATTGTGTCCGGATTGCCATGCGTTGTAAAAGTTTATCCTTCCGATTCAAATTTCATTCTTATAAAAACCACTTGTGCCGGCAAGCTTTATAATTACTTCGTAAAAAACAATATTATAACCCGCAACCGCTCAAATGTTGCGATGTGTGAAAACTGCCTCAGAATAACCGTAGGAACAGAAAAAGAAAACAAACGGCTTGTTGAAGTGTGGAAAAAGTTTAAAAAATAATTTGTCCTACAATTTAAAACCATAACCTACACCAATCACAAAATCAGTTTCGGGGTTAGTTACATTGTATTCCTGTTGAATCATATAAAAAATATCAAGAGAAGATTTTTTATTAAATTCATATTCAATACCGGCGGTGTAACGCATATTGTCAATGTTGTTACCTTCGGGATTATTAAGCTGAAAAAACATTTCGGCACTAATATATGGAGTATATTTCTTATTTAAATCAAGTTTCAAAGTAAGTTTATTCCGCGAGTAATATTCGGGTATTTTACCTGTTTCGCTGGAACTAACATCAGCATATTGCGACTGGAAACGGGTGCGTATATTAAAAGAAAGATTATTTATTTTATTCCTGTAACTCAAATCGAAATAATAACGGTGGCGTTTGCTGAATGTATTATTGATTTGCATTTTATTTGTAAATCTGTAATTTGCTGAAATATGCCATGGTTTGCTTATTTTATAATCAATACCTGCATCAGAAAAAAACTGATCGATTTCCGAAATATTATTACAGAGCCTCAGTTCTTCTGAGAAATTTACCGAAATAGTCTGAGAAAGTTTTTTTTCAACAGTTAAACTTGTCCACAACTGCGCATCGTTACTCTGAGCTGTGGATTTTCCGGATATAAATGCCGGAAACAATAAAATCAATAAGTATTTTTCTCTTATTCTTCTCATCAATACTTATTCAACGGGTTTGTCATCATAATTTACTTCAACATCATTAACACCGGACTTTTTCCTTTTTCTGCTGAAATAAAATACATCTATAGTAGCCATGTCACGCAGAAAATCAATACGGCTTATGGATATACGGTGAATATCCAGTCCTGTACGGGTTTTTAAATCGGCAATTAATTTCGGATGATTTTCGGGTTTTATCATTTCGATGTTTTCGTATTGTATCATTTTCGAATATTCGCGTCTTATAATAACATTTCCGTCCAGTGCAAATACCGAAACAATCAGAACAGCATTAATTATCACCAGCTCATAATATTCAAGCTGAACTGCGCTAACCAGTCCGATTGCAATAACCACAAAAAGATAAGTCATATCTTTCATTGATATTCCTTCGGTACGGTAGCGCAACATTGAGAATACCGCAAACAAGCCGAATGCGGCTCCCATCGAAATTTTAATTTTGTTCAGTAAAAACGTAAGCAGGAATATGGCAATATTGAATAGGAAATAAGTGAAAAATACTTCCTGTTTTTTATAATTCGGATAATAAATGAACACAACTATTATTATAACAGCTATCAAATCTATCAGCAGGCTGACAAAAAAAGTTTCGTTAATCTGAACTTCGTCTTTATCTTTCTTCTTGTCTTTTTTCTTATCCTTTACGACATTTTCATCGGTTTGCTGAACAAGTCCGGAACTTGTAGTGTCGGAACTAAAAACATCCTGTGAGAACACAGCTGAACCCGGCACAATGAAAATCAGGAATGTAATTACCAGCAGAAATATTTTATACTTTTCCATAGCATATTTTATTTAGGTTTAACAAATTCGGCTTAAAGTTATTCATTCTGATATTATCATACAAATATATAACACCAAAACAATATTTACTGATACTTGTTTCTTTAATTCTGTATTTTCTCATCAGTTCGACAAAAACTGTGTTTTTTCTTTTCTCCTGTTTTAATTCGGCAATAACAAGTTCGGGTATATGTTTTTGTTTTGTTTCGTTTTTATAATGCAGATTAGTATCAATTGTCAGACGTTCACCGGCATTTTTGTTCACAAGAGTAATACGGGAATAGTTTGCCCATAACTTCGGTGAAAGTTCTTTCGAATCATAATTTGTTTTTGAATGAAGGAATTTTTCGGTTTTATCCGTAATTACTGTTTCCGCTTCTTTTCTTCTGATACGTTCTTTTATTGTACGGTTTTTATTGTTCTTGAATTTTATTTCGAAAAAATTCAAATCCGAATCCACATAACGCCTCAACCGCACCTTATACCTGTTCGTTTTCCCTCTCTGGTGATTCATATACATTTTAAAATCATCAGTGTCATAATATAAAGTCTCATATTTGTTAAGACGCACATTGTTAACTTCCAGCACACGGTAATCAGCGGTAATCTCCCGAAGAAAAACCGGTAATTGTTCAATGCGAAAAATATACTTTATGTCCGATCTGTTCATCAAACGCACGCTATCCATCTCTTCCAGTGATATGGGATTAAACCCGAATAATATGTCTTCAATATTTTTCAAATCTTCCTTTTAACGGTTAGTATACGTATATTTTTTTATTGCTATCAGTTGTTTCCCTGCATTGTATGTTTTCTTTTCGGTTTTAAACCCCTTGCTGTTATACACAATTACACTTTGTTTGAGAATATTCCCTTTATTATCGTATTCTATTTCACCGATACGGTCTTTGTTTGCATTGTATGTATATGTGGTTTTTGTGGTTGTTTTATCTTTGCCATCGTATATTACCTCCTCAATTTTATTTTTCTGTGAATCATATTTATTTGTTTCTTTACGTTTGATAGTGCCGTCTTTGTAAAATTCAGTCTGCTCGGTTACCTTGCCATCTTTGTCGTATGCAGTATAAGAATCCTTGTAAGTAACTTCTTTGCCGTTTTCATTTACCGTAATATATGATGTTTCGGAAGAAACCTTGTAGGTTTTAATATCTTTCTTGCCCTGTGCTAATACGTGGCACATAGACATTACAAGAACAATTATCGTGAATATTGCTTTAATTCTCATAATATTTAATTTGAATTATTTATCAATAATAACCAGGTCGGGAACTTCAATCGTCTGTTTATTTTTAGTAATTTCAGCTTCAACGCTTACAGCATGATAGTCCGAATATGTAATTACCGTTGAATCCAATGAATAAACATATATTTTATATTTTCCTTTTCTCAGGTATTTAAATTCATAAGTTCCGTCATAATTTGTTCTTGTGCGGTCGCTGAATGTTGGCTCATCCCCATAAATTATATATATATCCTTTTCCGGCGCATAACCTTCACCCAGTAAATTGTTAAAATATTTATCGTAATATTTAGCATACACCTTCCCCCTGATTGAAGCATTACCGCCATCACCAGGCTCTTTTTTGCATGAAACAAAAACCGAAGCGCAGAATAAAATTATCAGGCAAACCGTTGTTAAATCATTTCTCCTGTTCATATTAATAAATTTTTTATTTTTTTTAAAATTAAAATCAATGCAATATCTCAATTTTTTTAAAATAAACGTCATTGATTTTCAAAATATAAATTCCCGGCTCCAGGTTTTGCACGTCAATTGAGGTATGGCTGTTTTGCCCAACCTTCTTAATCACTTCTTCGCCTAAGATATTTAAAACCGAAATATTTAATTTCTGCTTGCTATCCGTGCTGTTTATATAAAGATATTGTGAAGCAGGTACAGGAAAAACTGCAATCTGTAGTTTTGCATCATGTTCATCAACTCCCAGCGGAACACATAAATATTTCAATACAGTTAAGTCCCTTTGCGATAATACCCCCATACTTCCACCGGCAGCATAAACCGCACCCTTCCGGTATGCAATAGCATTTGCCCCATCCGAACCGTTTCCGGGTCCGTTGTATACGGCATACCACTGCTGTGTTCCTGAAGGATTATATTTTATCGTAGCAAAATCATAATTTTTCAGAACTGCACTTCCATTGTCGCATTGCCCTGTAACATATACATTGCTTGAATCGTCCAGAACAATTCCCATTGCAACATCGTTGGCGTTTGCTGAACCATTGTAATCTTTTGCCCACTGTTTAGCGCCTGACGAATTATATTTAACAGTCAGATAATTGAAATTTTCAGCTGATGATGAAGTATCGGCATCGCTTTGTCCTGTAACATATACATTTCCACTTGCATCAGTTAAAATTGCTTTTGGCATATCGTTACCGCTTCCTGTTCCGTCATAACGCGGAGCCCAAATTTGAGTGCCGCCTGAATTGTATTTTATTGTAACATAATCATCATACAAACCGCCAACCTGCCTGCTGGTTCCAGTGACATAAACATTTTCCCAACCGTCAATTGTCATTGCCGAAGGGTGATTATCACCATTACCGCCATTATATTTTTTTACCCATTGCTCTACTCCGGCTCCGGTATATTGTATTGTTACTATGTCGTCATCTGTTCCGTTTGAGCTTCTTCCTGTTACATACGCAGTTCCCCATATACTAACCTCAATAGCCACAGCCCTGTCGGTTTTATTTCCTGTGCCGTTATACCTTTGAACCCATTGCTGTACACCCGAAGCATTGTATTTTACAGTGCAGAAGTCATCGTTTGAAACAAGAGAAGGGTCGCTGTCGCTTTCACCCGTCACATAAACATCTCCGAAGATATCAATGTCAATACCCCACGCTTTATCGGATTCATTGGCAGGAGAATTATATTTTCTCAGCCAGAGAGTGTCGCCATTTGTATTAAGTTTTATAGTGGTGTAATCATAACTTGTTCCGGAATTTTTTGTAAAGCCCGTTACATAAACATTTCCCGCATTATCAACTTTGATTGCAGTTGCTTCATCAGTAAAATTCGAGGTTCCGTTAAACTTGCGAACCCACAAAGTGTCACCATTTGGATTCAGTTTAATAATGCACATATCGCGGTCGGTATTCAATCCAACTGAATATCCTGCGATATAAGTATTTCCTGCCGTGTCAGTTTCTATATCATTTGCATTATCATAATTATCACCTTCACCATTGAAGAAACCTGTCCATTGTTCATTTCCTGATGCATCATATTTTA
>JAQUPB010000110.1 GCA_029004185.1 Bacteroidales bacterium
TTTACTATTTCCGGAAACCTGCAAAACGACGGCACTTTCACAAGCGGTGCTGGAAAATATACTTTCAATACAAATGGTAAAGAAATTAAAGGAGGCAATGCGATAACATTCTCAGGCAATGTGGAATTATCGGGAGCCTTCGTTACAATTACAAATACAAATCCAAGCGGAGTAACTATTAACGGTATATTAGATGGTACTGATGTAAGTTCTGTTTTTGAAAACAAAAGTATTTTGTATTATACAAGTTCTGCTTCCACTCAACCCATGAATACAGGTGTTTTAAAAGCTGATTATAATCCCAATACTTTTTATTACTCACGAAGCGGCGACCAGACAATCAAAGTGCCTTCTGTGTCCTATTACAATTTGAGAATATCAGGTTCGGGAACTAAGACTCTAAACGGAGCAACTTCAGTTGACGGTGACTTAACTGTATCAGCCGGAACACTTGCCGACGGAGGTTCTCAGATTACAGGTGTTGGAGGGAAAACATTTGCTATAAGCTCAGGAGCCGCATATACTACAACGCGAACATCAACTCCGTGGTTTCCTACAAATATGAGTGAAAGTTTTGATAATAACAGTACGGTTAATATAAATGGCGATGCTTCATTTACATTGTCAGGAATTCCTACAACTTACGGACATCTGACTTTTGACGGAGCAAGCGCAAGCAGGACAAAAACTCTGCCTGCTTCTACGGCTATTACCGTAAACGGAAATCTTACAATAAATACAAACAATACATTGGCTGATAATGGTAATATAATTACTGTAAAAGGTGGAGTTGTTAACAATGCCACACATTCAGGAGTCGGAAAAATATATCTCAATGGCGGCTCTGGTGTTCATGCAATTTCAGGAGGAACAAGTGCATTCGGAAATCTTGAACTTAACGATGCTAACGGAGCAACATTCACCGGCACGGGAACAACAACAATAAACGGAACCCTAACTGTTACCAGCGGCACAATGACATTGAATGCATTTACAACCGGACTCGTAGTATCGGGAACAACTACAGTTGGCGGAACATTGGCTACAGCAAATATTACCGGAACAAAAACATTTGGCGATGTAACAATCAGCGGAGGAACATGGAATTCATCAGTTGCTGAAGACTTCACAATTACAGGTAACCTGCAGAACGACGGCACTTTTACAAGCGGTGCCGGAAAATATACTTTCAGTACCGATACTAAAGAAATAAAAGGAGGTAATACAACAACATTTTCGGGAAACGTGGAAATATCGGGTGCAATAACTATTTTTAATACAAATACCAATCCGGGTGGTGTGACTATCAACGGCACTCTTGATGGCACTGCCGGAGGTTCGACTTTTGAAAACAGAGGCGTTTTGAATTACGGAAATGCCACTCAACCTATGAATACAGGAATCCTGACAGCTGAATTCAATCCCAATACTTTTGATTACTCTCGAAGTGGAGCTCAGACAATAAGAGTGCCTTCAATATCATATTATATTTTAAAAACTTCTGGTGGTTCCGGAACCAAAACCGCTAACGGTGCATTTCGAATAGCTTCCGATTTAACCATTGGAACGGGTACTACTCTCGCAGATAATGGAAGCACAATAGCGGTAAACGGAAATATCACAAATAATGCTACACATTCAGGTACAGGAGAAATAAAATTAACAGGCGGCTCAGCACAACATACCATCACGGGAGGAGGTACATTTGGAAATCTCGAACTCGACGATTCACAGGGATTGCAATTGCTTAGCGCTGCAACGTTTAACAATAGTGTGATATTAACAACAGGCATTATTGATCTGAACAGCTATGCTTTAAATCTCGCTTCAGGAGCCGGAATTATAAGGAAAGACGGAACGCTCTCTGCTGCACCTACATTCTTGGGTAACAACGATGTTACTTACACAAAAACAAGTGCTACAATATCTCCAAGCTTTGAATTACCAACCGATGCAACCAATTTAAGAAATCTTACATTAAATGGCAGTGGGCTTGATTTAAGTTTAAATAACAGCATTACTGTGAACGGTACCTTAACAATGACTACGGGAACTCTTAATCTGAACGGAAAAAATATCACACTTTGTTCAACCTGCAATATTGCAAGTGAAACAAATGTTAACAGAATATACGGAACAACAGGATATATACAAACAACGCTAAATATAAACAACCAGAGTATTAATCCCGGAAACATGGTAGCAACAATTAACACTGCTGAGAATTTGGGTTCTACAACAATAAAAAGAGGACATGCCGAACAAACAGGTCAGGGTAATAAAAGCGTATTGCGTTATTATGATATTGATCCTACTAACGGAGGAAAAGAAGTTTCGCTTACAATATCTTATTTCGATGCTGAAAATAACGGAGTAACAACAAATCAGAAATTATATTTTTCAACAAACACAGGTTCCACATGGCGCGAAATAAGTCCTTCGTCTGTTAGCACAGGTTCTAATGCTACTTCGGTAAATATAAATCCGTCCTGGCCGTATCCCAATACAAGATGGACTATCGGCGGCGGCGGGGCTCCTTTGCCTATAGAACTTCTTTCGTTCAACGGGGTTTATGAAAATAAAAAAGTACCGCTTTACTGGTCAACAGCAGCGGAAATAAATAATGATTATTTCACAATCGAACGTTCAACCGATGGTGAAAAATTTGAAATAATAACTAATGTTAAAGGAGCAGGAAACAGCAATACAATACTTAAATATTCCGTTGTTGACAATAACCCTCCGCAGGGAATAGTATATTACCGATTAAAGCAAACCGACTTTGACGGAGCTTATAAATACAGTGATATTATTTCAGTAAAAGTTGACATGAACGTTCAGGGAATAGAAGTGAGTCAGCCCTATTTCAACGGCAGTAATATAAAAGCAGTAATAACTAATTTATCGGGCACAGATTTATATGTTGAAATATACAACGTGCTTGGAGCAGTATATTATTCCGAATTATTTAAACCGTCACAAGGTTACATTGATATAAACGTAAAGGTTAACAATCTTTCCAAAGGCGGAGTTTACTTTTTACGCGTATTTAACGGAAAAGAATATGTTGTGAAGAAGTTTGTTTATTAATCAGTTTCCAGTCTCCAGTTTATAGTTTATAGTTATGTTGAACTTAGCGTTCTTCGCGGTTTCTTTGCGTTCTCTGCGTGGAATTTTTTATTGAATTCAAATATTTTTTATTCAGACGCTGATTAACGCTGAAAAAATATGATTTAAAAATCATAATTTATCATAACTTTCATAATAAATCTGCGTCTTGATTTTTTATTAAAGCCACTGGTCATTAAGTCATTTGTTATTAGTAAAAATTCGATTGTTCGAATGTTCAATTGTTCAGCTATTCGAATTTCATGCTTCATACATCATACCTGACTGCCGTCAGGCAGGACTCGTAATTCTAAAATCTATTTTCTCTTTTTTGGCAACTGGCAATTAAATCCCGAAACTTTAAACCTTAGACCTTAAACTTTAAACTAATAAACAATAGTACTTTTTACTAATATTTTGTGTGTAAAAAACAAGTTTAATAAGATAAAAAATAAGATAATTTCGACGAAAACCTTGCATTCGGAAGGTGAATTTTATATCTTTGCATAAGTTTTTAAGTTAGTTGTATGATTAGCAAGTCAATAAAATATTTACTACATATAAACAAATTCAATAAAAATAGCATAATTATAATATCCAAAAATTTAGTAACTAATGTTTTAAGTTACTAAATTTGTATATTATTATAACATAAACAATTTAGAAAAAAAGTAACGTAAAATAAGCTAAATAGTATTCTGAAGTAGATGAGATTGTTAGCAAATAGCGTTAAATTGCTTGCCCTGCTTGTGTTTTGGGTGGCATTTTCTTTTAATGCTGCTGCCACCGATTATTATGCCGTAAGCAGTGGCAACTGGAATGCTGCTGCAACATGGGCAACATCGTGTGGAGCAGGAGGTGGTGCGGGTTTTCCTATTGCCGGCGATAATGCTTACGTTTGTTCAGGTGTTACTGTTAACGTTAATATTGCTTCCGCATGCACTAATTTATACATGCAGGGAGGAGTTCTGAATTTTTCGGGAAATTTTACTCTTTCTGTAAGCGGTAATATGGGTGTTACGAGCGGAACAAATACAATTACAGGAAATAATGTAGCCCGCGTTCTCAATGTTAGCGGTACTTTGTCTGTTTCTTCCGGGGCAAGCCTTGATATTGCCGGTGAAACTGTTACAATTACCCAAACCACAACAGTTGACGGAACATTGAGTATATCAAATATTACAGGTACAAAAACTTTTACCGGCAATGTTACAATAAATAACGGCGGAACTTTTTCTGAATCTGTGGCTGAAGCACTATCTTTTGGTGCGGATGTTACAATTAACAATGGTGGTACGTTAACAGAGTTCGGTGCGGCGGTTGTGAGCATAGCAGGAAATATACAGGTTGATGGAACATACACTGCCAGCACCGGAGCACACACGTTTTCGGGTGGAACTAAAACAATCAGCGGAACAACTAATCCGATTTCAATACCCAGCGTGACGGTTAGTGGCACATATACAAACAATGGTACTTTAACCGTGGCAACTGCTTTAGGAGGAGGAGGCACCCTGACGAATGGAGCAAGTGCCACACTTAATATAGGAACAACAGCGGCAAATCTTACAATTACCACACTCGCTGCCACTGCAAACGGAAATACAGTTAATTACAACAGAGGAGGAGCTCAAACAGTTTTTTCAACTAATTACTGGCATTTAACATTAAGTACCAGCGGTGCAAAAACCTTACAGGCAGGAACAACAACCATAAGCGACCTTACCCTTAGCGGAACAGCAACAGCAACAACTGTTGCGGACGTGGCAATCAGCGGTATCCTTAACATCGGAAGCGGCACTACTCTTACTGCTGCCGGCTTTGCTCTTTCCGTGACAGGAACAACGGCTATTGATGGAAGATTTACAATTAACAGTGCTACAGGAGCAAAAACTTTAACCGGTGATGTAACAGTTGGTGCTGCGGGCAGGATAGATATTACTGCACTTGGAGCAACATTAGCTCTTACCAATAATCTCACAATGACCGCCGGAAGCACCATGAATGGCGGAACAAACGTAGGTACTGTGAGCGTTGGAGGAAATTTAACTGTTAATTCAGGTGGCACTTCCACCCTTGCCTATGGCGCTATTACGGTTACCGGTACAACATCAATTGACGGAACACTTGCTATCAGCAATGTAAATGGAACAAAAGCATTAGGAATAGTTTCTGTTAACAACGGAGGAACTGTTACAATAAGTGTTGCGGCAACTATTACAACAAACAATCTTACAATAAACGATGGCGGAATATGGAATAACTCAGCCGGTGCAGCTGCAATAACTGTTAGCGGCGACCTTACTGCGAGCGGTACAAGTACATTTACTAACTCTGCAGCCACAACTTATGCTATAAGCGGTAGTATTTCAATTGCCAATACGGTTACATTTACATCTGGTACCGGAGTTTATACATTATCAGGAGCATCTAAAACTATCGGAGGAACAATATCCGCCTTAGCCATTTCTTCTATAACTATAACCGGAACAGTAACAAATAACATTGCAGCATTGACAGTCGGAACAGCGTTAATTGTTACAGCTCCGGGAACATTTACAAATAATGACAATAATACTGTTACAGCAACAACTGCTATAACCGGTACAGGTACGTTCATACAGGGGCTGAATTCCGTTTTGTATATCGGAGCATCGGCAGCAAATTGTACAATTTCTGCACTTACTGCAACTGCGAATGGAAATATTGTTAATTATAACAGAGCAAATACTCAAACAGTTCTTTCAACCAATTATTGGCATTTAACTTTAAGCAATACCAGTGCAAAAACATTGCAGACAGGTACAACAACCATCAGCGGCGACCTTACCCTTAGCGGAACAGCATCAACTACAACTGTTGTTGGTTTATCAATCGGTGGAGGCATAATTATAGACAATGGTACAACCTTTAATGTTGCCGGTTATGATTTAACTGTTACAGGAGGAACAACAATTGGAGGAGGAACAAGCGGTTCACTGGTAATAAACAATTCTGCAGGCACAAAAATATTCACCGGTTTGGTAACAGTCGCTGTAGGAGCCACATGGAACAACTCGGGAAATTCAGCTGTTACTTTCAAAGGGGGAATATCAAACTACGGAACTTATACTGCCGGATCGGGTATCCATACTTTTAGCACAAATTCACAGGCTCTCACAGGGACATTTTCCATACCGAGTATTACCGTAACCGGTGTTACTCTCACAAATAACAACTCATTAACTGTTTCAACTGCATTAATTGGCACAGGCGGTTTAACTCAAGCGGCGAGCAGCACTTTGTATATCAGCTTTACAGGACCGCCAACTATTTCAGCTCTCACGGCAACAGCAAACCCAAATACTGTTGAATACAGCGGAACTACACAAACCATATATACAACAACATATCATCATTTAAATGCTTCCGGTTCACTTGTAAAAACACTGGGTGCAGGAATTAGTGTTAATGGTGATATAACTGTTTCGGGAACAGCTACACTTGCCGACGGAGGATTCCAGATAACAGGAGGCGGAGGAACATTTACCCTTGGTTCGGGAACTGCATATACTACAACCAAAACAAGCGATCCGTGCTTTCCAACAAGCATGACATATGCATTTAATTCTGCAAGCACTGTAAACATAAACGGTGCAGGTTCATTTACACTTTTAACACAACCAGCAACTTTCGGCAATCTTTCGTTCGGTGGTACTTTGATTAAAACTTTAAAAGCAGCAACAGCAGTAACGGTAAACGGAACATTGACAATAAGCGCAAGCAATGAGGTAGCTGATAACGGCAACACAATTACAGCAAAAGGAAATGTTGTGAACAACGGAACACATTCCGGTGCAGGAAAAATATATTTAAACAGCGGTTCAGTTGCTCATGCTATTAGTGGAACTCCTGCAGTTTTCGGAAATCTTGAACTTGATGATGCTACTTACGGTGCTACCTTTACAAGCGCAGGAACTGCTTCAATAACGGGAACTCTTACGGTTACTGCCGGAACATTAACATGCAATGCATTTACCACATCGCTGACCGTTGGAGGAGCTACAAACATAGGCGGAACATTAACTTTAGCAAACAACACAGGAATAAAAACATTTCAGGGTTCAGTTACAATTAATACCGGAGGAACATGGACTTCAACAACAGAAAATACTGCAAATGAACTGATTTTTCAAAACGGCATATCAAACAGCGGAACGTTTAATGCAGGCAGTGCTACATTTGATACCCGCAACCAGGCAATATCAGGAACGTTAAGTTTTGCCAATACTGTTACTATTACCGGTTTTAAAGTTACAAATAACGGAGCGGTAACTATTACAAATACCGCCGCGGGTACACTTACGGGTGTTGGTGGAACATGGGAACAGGGAGGAAGCAGCACTTTGAATTATGCCGGTTCTACTATTACATCTATTGTTCTTGATGCTACTACAAATACTCCGAATACCGTTGATTATAACAGGGGTGGTAATCAAACAACATATGGAACCTCTTATTATAATTTAAAACTCAGTACCAGCGGAGCCAAGACGTTAACGAGTTTGACAACTATCAATAATGATTTTACTTTAAGCAGTACATCAACTCTGACTTCAGCACTAGCTGCAGGTTTATCAGTACACGGCGACCTTAGCATCGGAAGCGGTGTCACTTTTACTGCCAACGCCAACGACCTGACTGTAGATCTTACAACAGCTGTTGATGGAACATTAACGGTTTCCAATGTCACAGGAACAAAAACTTTAACAGGTGATGTAACTATGAGTGGTGCTGTAAATTTTACTGCCGCTGAAACACTTACGCTTTCCGGCAATCTTACCATGACAGCCGGAAGCAGTATTAATAATGGCGGCGGAACTACAGGCATATTGCCTGTTGCCGGAGGATTAACAGTTAATTCAGGCGGTACTTCTACAGTTGGAAGGTGTACCTTTACGGTTACCGGCATATCTGCAATTAACGGAACACTGGCAATTAACGATATAAATGGCACAAAAGCATTGGGAACTGTTTCTGTTAACAACGGAGGCACTGTTGATATAAGCGCTGCTGCAACCATTACAACAAGCAACCTGACAATCAATAGCGGCGGAACATGGAATAATTCTGCCGGTGTGGCAGCAGTAACAGTAAGCGGCGACCTTACCGTTAGCAGCACGAGTGTTTTTACTAACTCTGCCGCCACAACATATGCCATAAGCGGCAATATTTCCGTCGCTTCTGATGCAACAACATTTACACCGGGTGATGGGGTTTACACATTATCCGGAACATCTAAAACCATAGGAGGCACAGCCACTTCATTATCCATTCCTTCTGTAAGTGTCACAGCAGTGGCATCAATAACAAATGACATAGCATCATTAACAGTTGGGACATTATTGACGGTTGCAAGTCCGGGAACATTTACAAATAACAACAGTAAAGAAGTAATTACAACAACTGCTTTATCGGGTACCGGTTCATTCATACAAGGTACGAATTCTATTTTGCGTATTAGAGGTACTTCAGGAATAACAACACTTACAGCCACTGCATCTGGTAATACAGTTTATTACAATAGCAACTCTGCCGGACAGAATGTAAAAGCAACAACCTACCATCATTTAGCAATTGACAAAAGCGGATATATAGCCACGCTATTATCAGGAATGACATTAAATGGAAATTTAACAATTTCAGCAGGAACTCTTGCTGATGCCGGATATACATTAACAGTGAAAGGAGATATAACAAACAGCGCAACACATTCAAGTACGGGAGCAGGAGAGTTATTATTAAAAGGAGGTTCATTAGATCATCATATTAGTGGAGGAGGAAGTTTTGGGAATATTGAATTGCAAGATGGACTGGGAGCAGCATTAGGAGATGGAATAACTGTAACAGGTACATTAATATTTACAGCCGGAAATCTTGATATAAACGGAAAAGTTTTAACATTATCAGGAAGCGGAACTCTTTCAAGCGAATCAAACAGTAGCAGAATAGTTGATAATGCTGTAACAAAAGGATATATACAGGCAACAGCTACTATCAACAATGGAACATCAACCTTTGGCAATATAGGTGCAACTCTTACTTCTACCGCCAACCTTGGCTCAGTAACAATAAAAAGAGGACATGCCGAACAAATCAGCACCGACCCGACATATTCTGGACATAAGAGTATTCTGCGATATTATGATATTACTCCAACAAACAGCGGTTTGGAAACCCAGCTTACATTAACATATTTTGATAATGAACTGAACGGATTAACAGAAAGCAACTTTAAATTTTATTTTTCAACAAATACCGGTTCCACATGGCGCGAAGTAAATCCGTCATCATACGATAATTCAGCCAATACAGCATATATAAATCAGTTTTTCCTTGGGGGAACAAGATGGACATTGGGCAACGGAGGTTCGCCTTTGCCTATAGAACTTCTTTCATTCAGCGGAGTTTATGAAAATAAAAAGGTACCGCTTTACTGGTCAACAGCAGCGGAAATAAATAATGATTATTTCACAATAGAGCGTTCAACCGATGGTGAAAAGTTTGAAATAATAACTGATGTTAAAGGAGCAGGAAACAGCAACACAATACTTAAATATTCTGCTGTTGATAATAATCCTCCGCAGGGAATAGTATATTACCGCTTAAAACAAACTGATTTCGACGGCAAATTTAAGTACAGTGATGTTATTTCGGTGAAAGTTGACGTGAACGTTCAGGGAATAGAAGTGAGTCAGCCCTATTTTAACGGCAGTAATATAAAAGCAGTAATAACTAATTTATCGGGCACGGATTTATATGTTGAAATATACAACGTGCTGGGAGCAGTATATTATTCCGAATTATTTAAACCTTCTCAAGGTTACATTGATATAAACGTAAAGGTTAACAATCTTTCCAAAGGCGGAGTTTACTTCTTACGCATATTTAACGGAAAAGAATATGTTGTGAAGAAGTTTGTGTATTAAAATAGTTTCAAGTTTAAGGTTTAAAGTTTAAAGTTATGCTAAGCATAGCGTTCTTCGCGATTCCTTGACGTTTCAGCGGCAAACATTTTAATCAAATCTAAAATAAGTTTTCTGTTAGTTTTTTCAACTTCAAATACTTTAAGTGTTTTTTCTATTTCATTCAAGGGTGCATTATATAAAAAACTGCTTTTAATTTTTGCGTATTATTATTTTTGACTATTTTTGTCAAAACATAAATGTTCAAAATGGATAGTTTAGGTAAAACCATAAGAAAACTCAGAGAAGAAAAAAAACTGCCTCTGCGAACCGTTGCCGCTTACCTTGATATTGACCAGGCAATATTAAGCAAAATTGAACGCGGACAACGCAGGGCCGCTCGTGAATTGGTTGTGAAACTTGCCGGCTATTTTAAGGTGAAAAAAGACGATCTTCTCACAGCCTGGCTTTCCGACAAGTTAGCTTATGAACTGGAAAACGAAGATACAGCGTTGAAAGCATTACATGTAGCAGAACAGAAAATAG
>JAQUPB010000111.1 GCA_029004185.1 Bacteroidales bacterium
AGGAGAACTCATTACAAAAACCGCAAAAGAAAAAGGAGTGAATATTTTTCCCGTTGATTCGGAACACTCTGCTATTTTTCAATGTCTGGCAGGTGAATTCCATAATAAAATTGAAAAAATCTATTTAACTGCCTCAGGAGGTCCTTTCAGAGGTAAGGACAAAAAATTTCTTTCCACTGTAAAAAAAGAAGATGCACTTCAGCATCCTGTATGGAATATGGGAAATAAAATCACCATTGATTCTGCAACACTCATGAATAAAGGGCTTGAAGTGATTGAAGCGAAATGGCTGTTCGGACTCAATCCGGAGCAGATTGAAGTTATAATTCATCCTCAGTCAATTATACATTCAATAGTTCAGTTTGAAGACGGCTCGATGAAAGCCCAGCTCAGCCTGCCTGACATGAAACTGCCGATTCAATATGCATTAAGTTATCCGCAGAGATTAAAATCAAATTTAAAACGATTTAGCTTTTCCGATTGTACGGAATTTAATTTCGAAAAACCTGATACAAGTATTTTCCGCAGTTTGTTAATTGCTTACGAAGCAATAAAAAAAGGCGGAAATATGCCTTGCATAATGAATGCGGCAAACGAAATTGTTGTAAATGCATTTCTGGAAGACAAAATCGGATTCCTTCAAATCCCCGATATCATTGAAAAATGCATGCAGAAAATACAATTTTTAAAATCTCCTTCGCTTGAAGAATATGTTGCAACAGATACCGAAACAAGAAAACTCACTTTATCTCTCATAAAATAATATTTGAAAAGCATGGAAATAGAAATTTCATTTGGCGGCAACAAAAAAGTAAACGCAAGTGTAAGCGGTCACATAATAACTACCGACCAGCCGCAGGATGCCGGTGGCGATAACACTGCTCCCACTCCTTATGAATTGTTTTTAGCTTCGATAGGAACATGCTCCGGAGTATTCATAAAATTTTATTGCGACAACAGAAAAATTCCTGCCGATAAAATCAAGATAATTCAGAAAACCGAATTTAACAAGATGACACATCTTGCAAGTAAAATAAATTTCGAGATTCAGTTGCCTTCTGATTTCCCGAAAGAACACATTGAAGCAATTAAAAATGTCGCCGCATTATGCAAAGTTAAAAAGCAGCTGCAAGCCACGCCTCAATTTGAAATCACAACAACTATAAATTAAAAGTAAAAGTAAAGTGAGCAGGATAAAAAAGGAACCAACTGAAAACTCTAAACTGAAAACAGAAAACTCTTTTGTCGAAGAAGAACAGGAAGAATTGTTTGAACATTACCGCTTTATTGTTGATAAAGGTCAGGGGCTTTTAAGAATCGACAAATTTCTTTCAAACAGGATTGAAAATATTTCAAGAAATAAAATCCAGAATGCTGCTGATGCCGAAAGTATTATCGTAAACGGAAAACCCGTAAAATCAAGCTATAAGGTTAAGCCAGAAGATAAAATTTCAATTGTACTTTCTTTTCCTCCGCGTGAAATTGAAATAATTCCACAGGATATTCCCATAAATATTGTTTTTGAAGATGATGATATTATTATTGTAAATAAAGAAGCAGGAATGGTAGTTCATCCAGCATACGGAAACTATTCGGGAACACTTGTCAATGCACTGACATATCATTTAAAAGATTTGATGCAGAAGGAGAATTCGTTAACAAGACCTTTGCTTGCGCACCGCCTCGATAAAGATACAAGCGGAATAATGGTTGTAGCAAAGAACGAATTTGCATTATCAAAACTGTCGAAAGATTTTTTTAACAGAAAAATTGAAAAAAAATATGTTGCTCTTGCATGGGGCGATTTCAAAGAAAATGAAGGAACAATAACAGGACACATAGGAAGGAACCTGAAAAACAGAAAGGTAATGGATGTTTTTCCGGAAGGAGATTACGGAAAACAATCGGTTACTCACTACAAAGTCATAGAACGTTTTTATTATGTAACTCTTGTTGAGTGCATACTAGAAACCGGCAGAACCCACCAGATAAGAGCTCATTTCAAATATATTGGTCATCCATTGTTTAACGATAAGGATTATGGGGGAAATAAAATCATTAAAGGAACAACTTTTTCGAAATACAAGCAGTTTGTTGAAAATTGCTTCGAAATACTTCCGCGACAGGCATTACACGCAAAGGAACTCGGTTTCACCCACCCAAGAAGCAGGAAAAAACTATTTTTCACATCTGACTTACCCGATGACATGAAAAGAGTTTTAGAAAAATGGGGGAAATATTCTGAAAGCAAATCCTGAAGTATTGCCACTTCCGTTTATTTTTATGATTTCCATCTATGTTTTTTGGAATTTCATTTGAAAATTTCATTAAAACAAAAACATTTTCCGGAAATCCTCCAATCTTCAATCTAAGACAAACACTAAGATTAATATTACTGAAAGGTGCAACCAATAGTAGTAAAAATCTGTCTTTATTAGGTCAATAAGATGTATTTTTGCATGCATGATTATTTCAACAATTATAAAAATTCAAAATATGAAAATTAAAAATTATTTATTTTTAAGTCTTCTGATCCCCGTGCTGTTATGCCTAAACAACAAGGAATTTTCTCAAAATAATTGCACCACACCGATCGCAATCAGTTCACTGCCATACAGCGGTACTAGGTCTACATGCGGTGCCGGCTCAGATTATAGTCAGGGACAAGCATGCCTTGATGCCAATTTTGCAGGAGAAGATGTTGTTTATACATTCACTCCTTCGCGAAATATGTGTGTAAACACAACAGTATCTCATGGCGGCTTTTCATGCGCAGCTCCTTATTGCTGCGTTGGAGTCCCAAGCGCTGCCTGTGCCACTGGTTGTACAAGCATGTCGTCATCGTGCTGCCCTGCAGTTTGCACTTGCTTCGCTTGCGGTTCAAACTTACCTCCTCCTGAAAGCATGGGACTTGCCGTATTAAACGGCTGCCCTTCATCAGGCGGAACATGTGTTGACGGAAGACAATATACCACACTATTGCAGGCAGGTGTTAATGCAACTGCCGGACTCTATTACACCCAGTTAACTGCAGGCACCACTTATTATATTATTGTTGATGAAAAATCAACAAAATGCCACACCTACACTTTTACAATGGCCGAAGTAATTTGCCCGAATCCGACAAGTGATTGTGGCGATAATCTCGATTTTGAATTTAAAAATTTCACAAACTGGACAGGTGGAACAGGCTGGTGTTGTCCGATTACCATTCCTAATGCGGGGCTTGTTTACACTCTTGGAGTAAATGACCCTCTCGAAGGAGACTGCCCTCCTGGTTTTTTGTCTTGCGTTGACTGGACTTGGCCATGTAGTGCAGCACAACATACGGTAACGTCAGGCCCGGCAACTGACCCTTATTCCGGAAATGTTGTAAAAGAGGTATCACCTAATGGCGGCTATTTTTCTGCCCGTGTTGGCAATGCTGATATTTGCGCTAAAGCCGCTCAATTATGCAAAAATTTTACTGTTACAACTCAAAACACAGGATTTACATACATGTATTCTGTTATATTTGAGGACCCTTCTCACACTACAACCAATCAACCGAGATTTCAGGTTGAAGTTAAAGACCTATCGGGAAACATGCTTCCTTGTGGTAATTTTTATTTTATTTCCGGTGCCGGAATACCCGGATTTCAAAACGCAGCATCTTATAACAACTCAATGAATGTGAGATTTAAAGATTGGACATATGTAGGAATGGATTTAAGCGGTTATGTCGGACAAACATTATCAATTTGTTTTGCTACGGGAGATTGCAGTCAGGCAGGACATTTCGGATATGCTTATGTGGATGTAACATGCAGACCTGTTATTCCGCAGGGTTTTACAATATGCACAACCGGAAGTCCCGTGCAATTATGCGCTCCTCCCGGATATAGCGGCTGGACATCGTCTACAGCTGCGTTAACAGAATGTATCAACGTCGCCAACCCCACACCAGGAGCTATTTATTCGGTAACCGCAATGTCAGTAAACGGATGTCCTTCTGTAGCAAGAGATACCATTAAACTTTTTCAGGCAGATGCATGGGGTACCCAAACAATTACATGCAACGGAAGCGTAACATTACACACTTCATCTAACGATTATGCTAACTATTCGTGGAGTTCTAACCCTCCGGGATTCATGTCAACTGATCCTAATCCTGTTGTCAGCCCACTTGTTACTACTACTTATTATGTTAATATAACCCCGCGTTTCAGTACCGGAGGCTGCATCATTAACAAACAAATGGTTGTAACAGTTAATCCATGCTTTGATGTTCGTATCAATCCGAGCACAATATGCAGAGGTAATTGCACGACTTTAACTGCTACTATAAGTGGAGGAACCGCTCCATTCACATATACATGGAGTTCGGGACAAAACGGGGTGGGACCAATTACGGTCTGTCCAATAACAACTACGGTTTATACAGTTACCGCAAGAGACAATATAGGGCTTACTGCCACAGCAACAGCTACTATTACAGTAAATCAGTTGCCGCCGGTAGCATCTACAAATACGGCTATTTGTCCGGGAGCTGTTGGTACACTTTGTGCCTCAAACGCAACAACATATACGTGGAATACCTCACAGCAAAGTTCCTGTATAACAGCTTCACCTGGTACGAATACAACATATACTGTCACGGGCACGGATGGCAACGGCTGTACTAATACAGCCCAGGGAGTCATAACTGTCAATCCGGTTCCTACGGTTACGGCGAGCGGAGCATCAATATGTCCTCTTGCTGTCGCAACAATATCTGCAGGAGGTGCTTCCAGTTATACATGGAATAACGGACTCGGCACGGGACAGACAAAAACCGTCAATCCTGCTACTAATACCACTTACATTGTAACAGGCGCCGATGTTAACGGATGCACAAATACTGCATCGTGCGTTGCAACACTGTATCCCAGTCCGACAATAACTGCAACAGGAAGCACGGTATGCATGGGTACTTCTACAATGGTTACTGCATCAGGCGGAACAAATTACACATGGGATAATGGTCTTGGAACAGGTCAGCCAAAAACAGTAGCTCCATCTGTTAATACCACATACTTCGTAACCGGAGTTGATGCTAACGGATGCACAGGTACTGCTTCATGCACCGTTGTTGTCAATAATACCATTACACCGTTTGTAAATAATCCTTCTATTTGCAATGGGATATGTGTTACACTAACAGTAACGGGAGGAGACAATTTCACATGGTCACCGGGAGGTCAAAACACCCAGTCAATATCGGTTTGCCCGGCTACTACAACTGTATATAATTTAAGTGTAACAAATGTTTTCGGATGTACGGGTACTGCTATAGCAACTGTTACTGTTAATCCGCTGCCTAATGTCACTGCAACCGGAGGAGCTATCTGCCTTGGAGCAAACATCAGCATTTCCGCCAATGGTGCCGGCGCCGGTACTTATTTGTGGGATAACGGACTTGGAACAGGTCAGACAAAAGTTGTTACTCCTAATATTACCACGACATACAACGTAACAGGCACAGACGCCAATGGTTGCACAGGCACTGCCTCATGCATAGTTACTGTTAATCCTTTGCCAACTGTTACAGCAACAGGTGGTGTTATTTGTAAAGGAGGTTCATTTCTTATCACTGCTTCGGGAGCCAATACTTATGTGTGGAGCAACGGTCCAAACGGCGCTTCTCAGAATGTAAGCCCTACCGTTACCACTACTTATTACGTAACCGGAACGGATGGCATCGGATGTACCGGTACGGCTTTTTGTGTTGTTACTGTAAACAATACTCTAACGCTAACAACTACGGGCGCTGAAATCTGCAATGGGTTCTCAGCAACAATTAGTGTAAGCGGCGGAGGCACTTATGAATGGGATAACGGCTTCCAGGGAGCATCGCAGGTTGTAACTCCTGTCGTAACCACTACTTATTATGTAACAGGATTTGATATTGCCACAGGGTGCACAGGTACAAGTTTTGCCGTAGTAACAGTCAATCAACTGCCTTCAGTAAGTGTAACAGGCAAAACAATATGTTATGGAGCAAGTACAACATTAACTGCAAATCCAAGCGGAGGTTCAGGAACATATTCGTCTTATGTATGGACTCCGGGTCCTTTAAACGGTCAAACAGTTAATATTAACCCTGTTGTTAATACAACTTATAATGTAACATTAACTGACAGTAAAGGTTGCACTGCAACAACAACAGTTTCCGTAATTGTTTCACCGCAACTGTTTGCAAGCATTACGAAAACTGATGCCACTTGCGGGCTGCCAAATGCTTCGGCACAAGTTAGCGGTAGCGGAGGTATTCCTATTCCGACAGGTCCTCCTTATTATACTTATTTATGGAGTCCCGGAAATTATAATACAGACATTATAAATAATATTTTATCGGGACCATATACTGTCACGGTAACTGATGCAATAGGATGTACAGTAACAGCATCAACAACGATTCTGGATACTCCTCCTGTAACGTTATCAACAAGTCAGACACCGACAAACTGTTTCCCAACAGGAACAGCAACTGTAAACGTTTTGACAGGTACGCCTCCTTATACTTATACATGGAGCACCGTGCCGCCACAGAACACACAAGTTGCAATGAATATTGATTCCGGACCATATAACGTAACAGTTATTGACAGCCATGGTTGTTCCAATATATCTTCAGTTATTGTACTTGTAAATAATCCATTGTCAATTACAACTTCAACCACTCCAGAGCATTGCGGACAAATGGACGGAACGGCAACAGCCAACCCTGCCGGTGGAAATCCCAACTTAGGTCCTTACACTTATCTTTGGGATAACGGGCAAACAACAAAAACGATTATTGATCTTGCACAGGGTTCTTATTGTGTAACTGCATCATATGGAACATGCAAAACATCAGGGTGTGCAACAGTAATAGAAAAACTTGGCCCTAATGCCGATTTTACTTTTACTCCGACAGTGCTCGACATTCTTGAAAACACCACTGCCCTATTTGATGATCTCTCTACACCGGGCGGTCAACCTATTGTACAGTGGCATTGGACTTTTGATGATGAAGAAAACCCGACTTCCGATATACAACGCCCAACGCACACATACAGAAGTGTAGGCACATATACGGTTTGCCTGAGGGTTATCGACTCACAAAACTGTGCAGACTCTATTTGTAAACCTATTATTGTAAAAGATATTTTCACGGTTTACATACCCAATGCTTTCAGCCCGAATGAAAATTCGCTAAATGATGGATTTATTCCACAGGGATATCGCATTGACCCGAGCGGTTTTTCAATGATGATATTTAACCGCTGGGGTGAAATAATATATAAAACAAACAGTATGGACAAACCATGGAACGGAAGATTTATGAACACAGGTGAATATGTACAGGTAGGTGTTTATGTTTACAGGGTTGTTGTGAAAGAACTGGGTGACGGACCGGAACATGAATATATAGGAAGAGTAACATTGGTGAGATAAAAATAAATATTTTATTAAAAGGCCACTTTTATAAAAAGTGGCTTTTTTATTTTCAAAAAATCAAAATACTATTTTTTCACTTTTTCTTTTTAAATTTACTTTTTGAAATCTTTTGATTTAATATTATTTCCTTAATGAAAGTTCTAAAAACATTTCTTGTTGTATCGTTTTTAATTATTGCAAGTTTATGCTTTTCTCAGAATACCGAAACAAACAAACTGCAAACAAAATTAAAATACGCAAAAAATTATATTGATACTATTGATGTGTTCAGAGAAATGGGACAATATTATTCAAATATTGATTTTGAAAAATACATAAAAATTACAGATGAGATATTGAACCTGTCAATAAAACGCAAATATCCAAAAGGTATCGCCATTGCAAATAATTCCAAGGGAATACTCTTATACAAAACAGGAAAATACGATGAAGCACTAAAATTTCATTTAAAAGCATTAAACATATGCAACCTATTTAATATAACCGATATTGCTGCCGTTGTTTATAATAATATCGGGAACATTTATTCATACAGCAAGGGAGATTACGCAAAAGCCATTGAATATTTTCAGAAAGGCATTGAGTATGCTAAAAAAACAAAAAACAGTAAATTAACATTAATTATTCTTTACGGCAACATTGGCATAGCATACGACCGAATGGAAAAGTATGATGACGCTATGTTTTATTACAGCAAGGCATTTGAAGCCGACAAAGATATTGCCAACCATGAAATAAACGAACTGCTTGGGAACCATTACCAATTATTAAACAACTACACCAAGGCATTGGAATGTTATTCAAAAGCATTAAATTTTTATGAGAAAACCCAAAATGATTTTTTCAAATGTATTGTTTTAATATATATAGGTGATTTATATTTAAAAAAGAAAATGTACGACACTGCAATAAATTATTACAACAAAGCATTACCAATAGCCATAGAACAAAAGTCAGACCCAAATTTAATTCTTATTTATAAGTCACTCGCATCAATATATCTGTCAACAAACAACTTTCAGAAAGCTATCACATACTCGCAAAAAAGTTACGACATCTCAAAAAGAATAAATGAAATGCCAACATATTGCGAATCGGCAAAACTGCTTTCTCTTTCGTATGAAAAATCAAATAATCTTTTTGAAGCATTTAAATATAAAAAAGAATATATTGAAGTTTATGAAAAACTTTATAATCAAAGAATGACAAAACACTTCAATTCAGTAATGTCAGATATAAAATTAGAAAAGAAAGAACAGGAATTCCAGATCGAAAAACAGAAAAACCAGATAAAGACATTGAAACTCGAGAAACAAAGTAAATTCAGACTTTTTATGTTACTGAATGTTTTGATTATTTTGTTAATCTTAGGTGTGTTTTCAAGTATAATTTACTTCAAGCAAAGAATAAAATTAAAAAACTCACAATTAAAACAATTGGAAACTCAATCGCTGAAAGAAAAACTCCAGAAAGACATGGAAGTTCAACAAAAAGAAATAGAAAAACTTGCTTTATATATAATAGAAAAAAATAAATTTCTAGAA
This sequence comes from Bacteroidales bacterium, assembly GCA_029004185.1. GTDB lineage: Bacteria > Bacteroidota > Bacteroidia > Bacteroidales > JAHJDW01 > JAQUPB01. The sequence continues at coordinate 9,006 of JAQUPB010000111.1, forward strand.
ACATTGAAAGAACAGATATCTGCTGTAAAGAAAAAATCTTCAATAGAAGGTAAAACAAAAGGATTAAGCGGAATATATTCATTCATTTCGCAGAATTTTAATCTGACGAAAGAAAGAATAGAGTTTCAAATGCATGTTGATAGCTTACATCGTGACTTTTATTCTAAAATCTCAAAAGAATTTTCAGACCTTACGGAAAATGAAAAACGATTATCGGTATTAATTAAACTGAACTTTTCAAACAAAGAAATATCTAACATTATGAATATAGCCCAACGTTCAGTGATTGTTTCAAGATATCGGCTTAGAAAAAAGTTAAATATTCCGGAAACCATGGAATTAAATGAATTTTTATCCAAAATTTAATTTACTCACTTTTCAATATTTTATTTTTATAAACTTATGCATTTCTACTGCTTTTCAGCTTTTTACATTATCAATTTCATTTCAATATAATACAAACACAAAGAAGATTAATCTGCATGTATACTATTTGTATACCTTGTAAAATCAACGTATTTGGCTTTTTTGTTGTCTTTTTGTAGTATCAAATTTGCTATAAAAATGAAAAACAAACATCTGTCAAAACCAAGACGTTGCAATTTTATAACTTGCTTTAGCATAATTATAATTTTCGCATCATTTATTTTAAACAATGCGAATGCTTATTCACAAGGCGATTGCTCAACGGCAATCAATATAACCGTTAAAACTAAAGATATGGATTGTTTTTCCGGTTATACTGCAGTTAATGGCGTTACCGCTTCCCCGCAGTTTAATACCGGCTGCATGACCTGGATAAGTTCTGTATGGTGGGGAAAATTTACCGCAACTTCTACAAGCACGGAGCTTTTCTTATACGGAAAAACATGTGAAATGGCTGTTTCAATAATGAGCGGCACATGCCCCGGGTTAACCGAATTAACATGTACGGTAACCAGTATCAGTGACTACTCGGTGCCATATTGGCTGAAATTCGCAACTGTAGTGGGACAAACTTATTACGTTAGAATTGCCCGCAATAGTTCAGCACTTGGTGCTCGTTTATGTCTTTATAATGCATCCTCAGAAACCACAAAACCATTTTGCACATCGGGCATGTCATTTGAAGATGGAGCCGGTTCAGGGTGGACAGGTAATCAGGGAGGGTTTCATTTGGTTTCGGTGCCTGGAACAACATATACATGGGATTTACCAACAGCAGTAACAATACCAAGTCCTCCAAGATTTTCAATAACTTCAGGAACAGGAAGAGACCCAAAAAACCCAATGGTAACTGTAGTAGCACCCGGAGGAGGAAATTATTCTTTTCGTTTAGGTGCTCCTTCAGCTTTAACAGGATCAGTGGCTCAAGTTGAAGGCTATACATGCACTAT
>JAQUPB010000112.1 GCA_029004185.1 Bacteroidales bacterium
GATAACTTAAAATAATTTTCAAATCAGGATTCGCTCCCATAATTGCAGGATTAAGCTTTAAAGGATTAGAAAATGACTGGGTAAATCTTGTATCTTGTGAGAAGGAAATTTTTATTGTACCGATAAAAAAAATAAATACTAATGCCCTAAAAAAATATGTGGGTTTTAGGAAATTTAAATATTTATTATTCTTAACCATTTCAGTAATTATTTTTCAATAAAAATCATCTTATTAAATTAACCAAACCGTTTATGGTAAAAGGTATGCCGACATTTTTTCCTTTTATGCAATAAATATAAGCATCTTCAATAAGCTCTTCACCTGTATTTTGTTTTCTGCCGTTCCATCCTTCATTTATATTCTTTGTATAATAAACCATTTCTCCCCACGAACTGAAAACGGCTAATTCAAAATTACCCACGCCTTCGCCTCCCCTTACAATAAATTCATCATTAAACCCATTACCATCAGGAGTGAATGCCTGCGGCACCCATATTGACAGCTCAACTACAGTAACAACCACGTCATCTGTATTGATGCAACCATAGGCATCAGTTACCTTTACAATATAAGTTGTAGTTATTTCAGGACTTGCAAATGGGTTAAATATATATGCATTATCAAGACCTTCGGAAGGCGACCAGAAATAATTAATACCTCCGGAAGCATTCATCTGCACGCTTGAACCTTTTGAAATACTTGTATCGTTGCCTGCAAAAACTACAGGCGGCGGCAGTAATGTTATTTTAACCGAATCAACGGATTTGCATCCATTATTAATATCTGTTACCGTAAGGAAATACATTGTTTCAGGTGCATCGGGTGTGGCTAACGGGTCGGGTACGTTGGGATTATCGAGTGTGTTCACAGGTGACCAGCTATATGTTCGTCCCGGAAGCGGAATGCTTCCTATTCGTATGCTTGTGTTAGGACAGATTGCTGCATTATTTCCCGCTTCAGCTAAAGGCGGGAAAAAAATATTAACCGGAAAATTTGAATTATGCATGCAGATACTGTCCGAAATAGTGAATGATACCATTTTATTTCCGCCACTTGTATAAACAATGCCTTTGGGATTTTCTGCATTTGAAGTTGAAGGAATTGCATCGGGACCAAAATTCCAGAAATAGCCCCAGTTTGGTCCTGTTGTGCCTGTATTGTAAAAGTCAACTCCTTCTCCCACGCACATCGGTTGCGAAAAAGAAATTGATGTTATGGGTGGTTGAAGAACAAAAACGGAATCAACAGCAATATCGACACATAGTCCGCTGTTTGCAGTATATGTCAATTGGATTATTTTCTTTCCGGGTGTATTGTATACTACATTTGGCGGAAACTGTCCGTTGAAATTCGGCGGCGATGCTCCCGGACCGAAATTCCAATCATAAACACGAGGCATCATGCCTCCATATGATTGATTAGTTATAGTAACAGGTTGGTTTAAGCAAACTTTATGTTTTGAAACAGTAAAAACAGCAAAGCAGTTCTGCGACCTGACATTGCCGGCAAATACGCAAAGAAAAAAAACCGTTATAATTATTTTTTCTTTTATATACATTTTGAAATACTTTTTATTGATGAGCATTACTTTCCTACACAAAACTTCCTGAAAATATTATTCAAAATTTCATCGGTGGTAACTTCACCTGTGATTTCACCAAGGTAGTGTAACGCATTTCTAATATCTGAAGCAATTAATTCACCCGAAATTTTATTTTTCAAGCCTGTTTCAACATTATTGATTGCAACCAATGCTTTTGAAAGCGCTTCATAATGGCGGGCATTTGTGATTATTGTTGTGTTTGAGATGTCTTCTTTAAGAACCGAATTGACGAGAGATTCAGTAATTAGTTTTATATTTTCTTTTCTTTTTGCCGATGCAAAAATCGTTTCCATTTCAACAAGGTTTTTAAATCCTTTCGGCGCTTCCACAAGCAAATCGGTTTTGTTTGCAATAACAATAATTTTTTTTGTTTTATCTTTTATATGTTCTTTAAAATCCGCAACGTTCCTGCTGATTTCTTCAAGCGGTGTTTCGTTAATATCAACTACATACAGAATTATTGATGCCTGTTCGATTTTCTGGTACGTTTTCTCAATTCCGATACTTTCGATTTTTCCTCTTGCATCTCTCAAACCGGCAGTGTCAATGAATCTGAACGAATAACCGTTTATAACAATTGTATCTTCAATTATATCCCTTGTGGTTCCGGGAATTTCCGAAACTATTGCTTTTTCTTCGTTTAACAATGCATTAAGCAATGTTGATTTTCCCACATTAGGTTTTCCGACAATTGCAACAGGTATTCCGTTTTTAATAACATTTCCAACCGAAAATGAATCAATGAGTTTTTGAATTTCTTCTTTAATATTTGAAAGGAGATTTTTGAATTTTGTTCTGTTTGCGAATTCGACATCTTCTTCGCTGAAATCAAGCTCAAGTTCCAGCAATGATGAAAATTCGAGAAGTTGGTCTCTTAATTTTTTTATGTCGTTTGAAAAACCCCCGCGTATCTGTCTTATGGCAACTTTATGCGCCGACTGCGAATATGAATTTATCAAATCAGCCACTGCCTCTGCCTGGGATAAATCGAACTTGCCGTTTAAAAAGGCACGCATTGTATATTCGCCGGGCTTTGCCAGTCGTGCTCCGTTGTCAATTAATAGTTTTAATATTTCCTGCTGAACAAATACTGAACCATGACATGAAATTTCAACCAGATCCTGTCCTGTATATGAGTTTGGATTTTTATAAACACTCACCAGAACATCGTCAATAATTTCATCACTTTTCGAAATAAAACCATAATGAACAGTATGGGATTTTTGCTTTCCAATATCAATAGTATTTTCAGCAGGTCTGAAAACCTTTTTAACGATTGACATTGAGTTTTTTCCCGAAACTCTGACGAGGGCTATAGCACCTATTCCTGCAGGTGTTGAAATAGCGCAAATATCATCTTCAATGTTCATAACGTAAATTATTAAAATTAAAAAGTTTAGTAAATATAAAAAGTTTTTTAATTTATAAAAAATCCGATGATTTTTTTGGGTTAATTGATTTTGCTGCTAATTTTGTATGATATAATTAATTTATAAAGCAATGAGTATACTCATCAACAAAAATTCAAAAGTTATTGTTCAGGGATTTACAGGAACAGAAGGAACATACCATTCAACGCAGATGATTGAATATGGAACAAACATAGTCGGCGGAGTTACACCCGGCAAAGGCGGTGCAACACATCTCGGAAAACCTGTATTCAACACTGTTTCCGAAGCAATAAAACAAACAAGTGCAAATGTTTCAATAATATTTGTTCCGCCTAAGTTTGCCGCCAATGCAATTACGGAAGCCGCTGAAGCAGGAATAAAAATTATTGTCTGCATCACTGAGGGCATCCCCACAAATGACATGATTTCAGTTAAAGAATTTCTTAAAGATAAAGATTGCAGATTGATTGGTCCGAATTGCCCGGGAATAATTACTCCCGGTGAAGCTAAAATCGGAATCATGCCGGGCTTCATTCATAAAAAAGGAATTGTCGGAGTTGTTTCGCGTTCAGGCACGCTAACTTACGAAGCAGTTGACCAGCTTACAAAAGCCGGGTTAGGACAAACCACTGCAATAGGTATTGGCGGTGATCCAATAATTGGAACAACTATTCTCGACGCAGTAAAATTATTTATGGCTGATGAAGAAACCAAAGGCATTGTCATGATTGGGGAAATTGGCGGCGGCATGGAAGCTGATGCAGCATACTGGCTCAAAGAAAACAAAACAAAACCTGTTGTAGCATTCATTGCAGGACGCACTGCACCGAAAGGAAGAACCATGGGACATGCAGGCGCTATCATAGGCGGTAAAGATGATACTGCTGATGCAAAAATTAAAATCTTAAAAGATTGCGGAGTTATGGTTGCTGATTCGCCTGCAGAAATAGGCAGTAAAATGAAAAAAGAATTGGAAAAAATCAAATAAGTTTTTTTAAGTTTACACGTTATACATTTAAAAAGCCATGCGATTAATTACATTTCTGTTTGCATTTATATTTACAACTTCAGTAAATGCTCAAAACCGCAGTATTTTTGCAGCACGCGATAATTTTCATGCAGTTCTCGAACCTACAGGACGCGTTATGAACGGAGCAGGACAGCAGGATATTGCTTCTTTTATCAACTACCGTAATGCAATGAAAGCAAATCAAAAACCGTGCGTTTTTATGACTTATATCGGACTGAAAGGTTTGAGCAGCGGTTGGTCAAAACCGGTCAAAAACAATATTCTCCAATTTCTTCCTGATTTTGTTATTCCCCAGATAGGCCTTTCCATGACAGAGGACGGCAATCCTTCTTCACATTACGAAGCCGATGTTGCCGCCGGTCTTTACGATAATGAAATCGATGAATTGATAGAAGGACTGCGTTATCTGGCACTCCCCGTGTATCTCCGCATTGGTTATGAATTTAACGGAACTTCATGGAATGGATATTTGCCTTCATCATACAAGCAAGCATATATTTATGTAACGCAAAAATTGCGTAATGCAAATCTCGAAGTGGCTACCGTGTGGGATGCATCGGTTGACGGCGACCAGAATTACATTCAATATTACCCCGGTGATAGTGTTGTTGACTGGTGGGGAATAAATCTTTTTTCAAGTTCAGATATGACAAATTCCATGACACTGAAATTTTTAGACAGCGCCAAGCAGCACCAGAAACCCGTTTTGATAGGCGAATCAACGCCAAGATATGTAGGAGTACTTCAGGGGGAAACAAGCTGGAACAACTGGTTTGATGCTTATTTTAACCTTATTCACAAGAGCAGCTGTGTTAAAATGTTCTGTTATATAAACTGGGACTGGAGCATTTATCCTCAATGGTCAACATGGGGCGACTGCCGTTTGGAACAAAACACAATTGTCAGCGGTCATTTTACTGACGAAATGGACTCGACAAAATATCTGCATGCACAATCAGAACATAATTTCCGCACATTTCTTGAATACATTGATATAACACCTCCTCCGCAAATCCAGAACCTTTCTTCTTTAAATAACGCTCCTCCGCATCTGACCTGGGATGCCGTAACTGATGCTTCAGGTCTTTCTCATTATATAATTTATAAAAACGGCAACATTTCCGATTATTCGATTGCAGTTGACTACACTGATGAAAATGTTGCTGCAGGAGAATCCGTAAATTATCAGATAACTGCAATGGACCGCGCAGGAAATGAGAGCCAGATTTCACAAACTCTACCTGTTAAAGTTTCCGATTCAATTGAAAAAGTCAGGAACATAGAATTTGATTATAAATTCAGCCAATGGAGTACTGATATATGGGGCGGAGCAGCAACTTTTGATATAGATTCGGCTTATATTCTTTCAGGGAAAAATTCCGCACATGTTAAAATAACACAATCATCAGCAACTGCATGGCATATTCAATTACGATACTGGTTCCAGATAAGAAAAGATTTCACATATATAATTTCATACAAAGCCAAAGCAAACAAATCACTTACTGTTGAAACATGGGTACAGATGGATCACGACCCGTATGGCGGGTATGCAAATTATAATGACAACATAACAACGGCAATGCAAAAATTCAAACATTCTTTCGTTGCAAGTTCAAACGATGATGTTTATCTTGCGTTCATGCTCGGCAATATAGGACTTGCCGAAGTATGGTTCGACAGTGTTTCAGTTGTGGAAGTAGCGCCGGTGTCAACGGAAATAATTGAAAGTTCAGGTTGCGGAATAAACAGTTTAAGCATATTCCCAAATCCTTTCAGCAAATCAGTTTTTATAAACTATAATCTTGCAAAACCCGGCGAACTGGAATTAAGCATTTATGATTTAACGGGACAGAAAATCTCAACATTGATAAAAGAAAATCAAACCGCCGGCAAACACAGCATAGAATGGAATCCCGCTGACATAGCAGAAGGAATATATTTTTGCGAATTTACTTCCGGTAATTACACGCAGCGGAAAAAAATTGTCATGCTTAAGTAATTATTAAAAAACTCTCGTTTAAAAGTTTTTTGGCATCAAGCGTAAAAGTTGGGGGATGTGGTAGAATCTCTTATTTAACTCATGTTACGCAAAACCTTATTTTCTTTATCATTATTTTTTACCTTAGTAGAAATAAGCAAACGGTAATTTGACCTTATTACCTTATTCTACATCAATAAGGTAATAAGGTTGAGAGCTTATGCAGTCATTCTTTTTACTGAGGTTAATGGAAGAAAAATAAGGTTTTTCCTTTTTGCGTAACATGAGTTATTTAATTAAAAAAACTTTTAAATACTTTTCAAATTCCCCGACTTTTTTGCTTGACCCGTTTCTTGTCTATAGGGTAATTCGCCAAAAGAATTTTCCGTAGAATCAATTATTAATAGCTATTGTCCGATTAATTATTTGTACCGTTCCCACGGAACTTTAAATAACCCGGATTACATAATTCTACCAACATTTCGTCCCATACGGGACGGGATATTGGTAGAAAATAAAAATAGAAAAATATTTTAGCCCCGTAGGCGGCGATACATATTTAAACTTTAAAACAATAATAAATGAAACCCCGAATTTGATTGTTTTTATTCGAATTCGGGGTAATTTAATATTGAAAAAATCTTTTGTAATGACTGCTAATATTGATATTTTATTTCAGCGAACCACCCTCTATAACTTCACATCATATATGAAATCATCAGCAATTTCGCGGAGTTTTACTTTTACAATTTTATTTATAAGTTCCGCATTAAAAGCTGCTTTTATTTTTACATAATTTTCGGTGAAGCCATAAATAAAGCCGTCATTATTTTTTGATTCGAAAAGAACTTCAGCGATTTTACCTCTCTGCTGTTCATAAAAATATTTTTTCTTTTTATCGGAAAGTTCATGCAGGGTTCTGCTTCTTTTCGTTCTTTCACTAACGGGTACTATATTCCCGATTTTTAAAGCAGTTGTATTTTCCCTTTCGGAATAAGTAAAAACATGCATGTAAGAAACATCAAGTTTGTCAAGAAAATCATAAGTTTCCATGAAATCGTTTTCTGTTTCAGAAGGAAAACCCACTATCACATCGGTAGCAACACAGCACTGCGGCATTATCGATTTTATTTTTCTTACTCTTTCCCCGTAGAATTCCTTTTCATATTTTCTGTTCATTAATTTCAGAATTTTGTTTGAACCCGATTGAAGAGGAATATGAAAGTGGGGTAAAAATTTCTTTGATGAAGAAACAAATTCAATAATTTCATTGGTAAGTAAGTTCGGTTCTATTGAAGAAATCCTGAGCCTTTCAACATCATCAATTTTATCAAGTTCTTTTATCAGGTCATAAAATTTTTCATTTGTACCTGCGCCGAAATTGCCGATATTCACACCTGTGAGAACTATTTCCTTAACACCTGTTGCTGATATTTGTTTTGCATTTTCTACAATATTTTTTACGGTATCGCTTCTGCTTCTGCCACGTACATGAGGAATTACGCAATACGAACAAAAATAATCACAACCATCCTGTATTTTCAGAAATGAGCGTGTTCTGTCTCCCACCGAACATGAAGGAGTAAAATTATTCTCAATCTTTATGTCGGAATTAATAATTACAGGACGGATTTTCTTTTCAATGTTTGTAAGATATCCGGCAAGATTATGTTTTTCCTTGTTCCCCATCACCATGTCAACACCCGATATTGCAGCTATTTCCTCGGCTTTCATCTGCGAATAACAACCAACAACCACAACAAAAGCTTTTGATGATGCTTTCGTAATCTGCCCTATTATTCGCCTGCATTTGCTTTCGGCATTTTTTGTAACCAGGCATGTATTTATGATAAATACGTCAGGATTTTCAGAAGCTTTTACTCTTTGAAAACCGCTTTCTGTAATGCTTTTTGCAATCTCAGAAGTTTCCGAATAATTAAGTTTACACCCGAATGTAATAAAAGCTGCCTTTGGTAATTCTTTCATTTTGCAAATTTATGCTATTTTAATTATTCTAAAAACAAATATTTTGTGATTTAAAATAAAATATATAGCTTTGTACATCTATGTACTAAAAAATATACACATGCAACCCCCAAAACAACATACAATATTTTTAATTGAAGATAACCGTACAGAAAATATTCTGCTCAAATTGTCCCTTAATTCATTTAAAAATATCAAAGTCCATACTTATACAAACGGAAAAGAATTACTTAATAATCTCAATCTTAATCCCGACATAATCATAGTTGACTTGAACCTGCCGGATATTCAAGGATATGAACTCATAAAAATGATTAAAGACTACAATTCGGGAATTTACATTGTAGTGGTTTCTTCCCAGAAAGATATTGAAATGATTGCAAAAACACAGGAATTAGGCATTTTCAGTTACCTTGTCAAAAACGAAGGATGTCTGAAACATCTGAAAAACGTTATTCAGGATATTTTGATATTAATTGATTACAAAGAAAACAAACAAAATACCGAAGAATAAATATCTCTTTGATTATTTTCTGCCTTTTATTTTCTCTTAAAATTCATGAAGTATTGATTTATGATAAAGTCAAAGAAAATATTAAAAAAAAATCATAAAAAAAATATACTTTCCCTAAAAAACGCAAAGAAAAAAAAACCCGAAAAAGCTTCTCAAGCCGGTGACGAAAGATCTAAGGATTTTCTGGAATGTCTACCTGAAATTGTATTTGAAACAGACACAAGCGGAAAAATTTCATACATTAACAAACAAGGAAAAGAAACATTTGATATCGGCGATAACGATATTAAAAAGGGCTTTAATATCATCAATATTTTCGTACCCGAAGACAGAGCGAGAATAGCCAAATCTATCAGGGAAAAAATTAAAAGAAAGAATTTTCCCGTACAGGAATATTCAATAATTAATAAAGACAAGGAAATACTTCAGGTAAGCGTACTTGTAACTATTATAGCAGACAGGAGAAATAAAGTAACCGGGTTGCGCAGTGTTATGACTGACATTACCGATATTAAAAGAGCTGAGTCAGCTTTAAGGGAAAGAGAAGAAAAATACCGTTTACTGGCAGAACTTTCAACCGATATAATATGGACCATGGATACACAAATGAGGTACACATATGTGAGTCCTTCCATATTTATGCAAAGAGGATATACGGCTGAAGAATTCATGCAATTACCATTAGAAAAAATATATGCCCCTTCATCTTTAGAAAAAGTTAAAAAAAGTTTTGTCGTAGAATTAGATAAAGCAATAAAAGGAAAAGTTCCTAAAGACAATGTTTTTACAATGGAGCTTGAATTTTTCCGCAAAGACGGTTCAATTGTTTGGGGTGAAGTAAGTGTTCGCGCTATCTGGGATGAAAACAATAAAATAACAGGTATTTACGGTGCGACAAGAGATATAACAGAGCGCAAAAAAACAGAGGAATATTTGCAGAAAATTTCGACACTTGTCGAATCATCAACTGATGCAATTGCTATTGAAACCTTAGACGGATATTATAAAAGCTGGAATAAAGGTGCCGAAAAAATGTACGGATATACAAAAGAAGAAATTTTAGGAAAAAAAACAACAATATTACCACCCGAAAATTTACGAAATGAACCTTTAAGTTTTCTCGAAGAAGTAAAAAAAGGAAATGTTGTTGACCGGCACGAAACAATGCGGCTGCGAAAAGACGGAAAACTTCTATATACATCAATAACAATGTTTCCCATTAGAGATTCAGAAAATAATATAATAGCTGCCGGAGCAATAGGAAGAGATATAACCAGCCGTAAAATATCCGAAAAAGAATTAATTGAAAGCGAAGAAAGATTCAGGAAAATGGCGGAAAATATTCACGAGGGACTGACAATTATTGAAAATGGCAAGATTGTTTATATTAATAATAGAACTCTTGAAATAACAGGATATTCGAAAGAAGAATTTCAGGAATCTTCATGGATTGAACTTGCCGTGCCTGA
>JAQUPB010000113.1 GCA_029004185.1 Bacteroidales bacterium
AAGACCGGTTATTGCATCTCTTGATGTTTTTTCATCGTCAATTACAATTGCTTTAATCATGGTTTGTTTTAAGATATTTCTATTAACTCTAATTTGGTAAGTAAATTACTACAAATATAAAAATTGATGAGTTTGTAGTTCGTTGTTTGTTGTTTGTCGTTATGCTTTTTGTTGATAGTAAATGAACTTTATTTTTTACAACTACAAACCACAAACATTTTAAACCACAAACTGATTTTTAATAGTTACCAAAAATAAATATAATTAAATACTAAACAAAATTTTATTTTGTATGCCTTTCAACTCTTCACAATTCCTGAAACGGCAGATTGATTGTTACTTTTGTTCCGGTTGGATTATTATTTTCATCATAGAGGTCTGTTATATTCACCGAAACGGGTTCTTTGCTTTGTTTATTTAGGACTTCGAGGCGTTCTTTTGTTATCAGCATTCCTTTTGATTCGCGTTTTAAACCCGATTCTTTTTTTATCTGCATTGCTTTTTGTCTTCCAACGCCGTTATCTTCTACTATACATAGTATTAAATTTTCCTGCAATGTAAGACTTATATTTATGTATCCTCTGCTTTCCTTATGAAGTATTCCATGCAAAATTGAATTTTCAACGTATGGCTGAATTATCATCGGTGGGATGCCCACAAACTCATCGTCAATATTTTTATCAACATAGAAATTGTAATCGAATTTATTATTAAAGCGGATTTTTTCAATATCCATATAATGTGAAAGTGATTTTATTTCATCCCTTACGGGTACATATGCTTCCCTTGAGTTTGCGAGAATTATACGCATCAGCTGGGCGAATTTCGATAAATATAAAACGGCTTTATCAATATCATTGTTGATGATGAAGCTTTGTATGGAACTTAATGAATTAAAAATAAAATGCGGATTCATTTGCAGGCGCAGTGTTTGCCTTTCAAATTCAAATAATTGCTTTTCTATTGCAAGCATTCTTTTCTCGGTTTCATTTTTTTCTTTAATTCTTTTGATGCGCAAATAAACGATATACCAGATAAGCAGAATAATTGCAAGTGCCGATAAAATTCTGAATATCCATGTTTGCCACCATGGAGGAGTTATTATTATCGTAAATGAAATTCCCTCTTCGTTCCAAATGCCGTCATTATTAGAACCTTTTACCCTGAAGGTGTATTTGCCGGGAGCCACTTTTGTATATTCTGCATACCTGTGATTTGCGCTGCAATTAATCCAGTTGTTGTCGAAATTCTCGAGTTTGTATTTATAATTATTATTGTCGGGATTTGAAAAATCAAGTGCTGAAAATTCTATCGTAAAAAAGTTATCATAATAGTTAAGTTTTATTGTGTCTTTATCGAATATGTCAACTTTATAGATTTTGTTGAAGATTTTGAAAGAAGTGATTGCTAAAGCAGGAACAAAGGAATTGGAATTTATTTTTTCGGGATAAAAAGAATTAAAACCATTCATTCCACCGAAAAACATTTTTCCGGAAACATCTTTGCAATAGGAACCGCCATTGAATTCGTGACTTTGAATGCCGTCTTTTACCGAATAATTTGTAAAATATTCTTTTCCCTTGTTGAATTTAGAAATGCCGTCATTAGTGCTCATCCATAGATTACCCTGATTATCTTCAAGAATGGCGTACACTGTATTATTTGCCAATCCTTCGTTTGTGGAATAATTTTTAAATATATTTTTAGTTACATTGAACTTGTTTAACCCGCCCCCATAAGTTCCAAACCAGATAATATTGTTTTTGTCTTCATAAATTGAGGCAATGCTGTTGTTAATATAGTTTTTGTTTTTGCTTGGTTTATAAACATAAAATTTTCCTGTTTGCTTTTCAAATCTGTTCAAACCGTTTCCTGTTCCCACCCAGATATTTCCTTTTTTATCCTGAAATATAGTGTAAACAGTATTGTTGCTTAAACTGTACTTATCCTTCGGATTATTTTTGTAAACAGTGAATTTTCCGGATTTTTCATCAAATTTATTCAACCCGTTGTCGGTGCCTATCCACATGTAATTATCATTATCCTTACATGTTCTCCATATAACATTTCCGCTTATGCTGTATTTATCAGAGGGATCGTTTTTGTAATTTCTGAACTGTCCTGTTTTCTTGTTATAAACATCAATTCCTTTGTCGCTGGTGCCTATAATAAAAATGTCGGAATTAAGTTCACATATACTCCTTATGCTGTTGCTTGAAAGGCTGTTTTTATTTTTGGGATTATGACTTAATATTTTTCTGGTTTTTGTATTCCTGTTGTAAATTGTAAGCCCGCCATCGGTTCCTACCCATAAGTTATTTTCTTTATCTACGCATAAAGCCCATACAATATTGCTGTTATTGTTATTTGCATCGGGAATATATTTGTGATGAGCAAACTTTTTTGAATTTTTGTTAATTTTTGTTATTCCTTTATATGTGCCAATCCAGATGATTCCTGTTCTGTCTTCAAAAATACAACTTACATTATTATTTATTAAGCTGTTTTCATCATCAGGATTATTTACAAAACGTATGAATTTATTTTTCCCCCTGTCGAAAATATTAACTCCGTTGCGTGAAGTCGCAATCCAGAGTACGCTTGTTCGATCTTCATAGATATCCGAAATTTCATTGCCACTGATAGAATTAATGTTATGCGGGTTAGTTAAATAATTTACAAATTTTTCGTCATTTATATTAAAACTGCATAAGCCGTTTTGTGTACCTATCCATAAAATACTCGATTTATCCTGAAAAAGCGATGTAACCGAATCGCAGCATAAAGTATTTTTTGTTTTGCTGCTTCGGGAAAAATGAGTGAATTTCCTTGCGAGAAAATTATATTTATCGAGACCTCGGTTTGTGCCGAGCCACATGAATCCCAGGTTGTCAACAATAATTTTTCTGACAACATTATTGCACAATGAATTGATATTGTTTTTATCATAAAAAAAATGCTCAAACCAGTTTTCAGTTCTGTGAAATAAATTCAAACCGTTTTGGGTACCGACCCAGAGGTTATTGTTTTTATCTTCTATTATTGAATAAACAGTATCGCTGCTTATGCTGTTTTTGTTTGTTTTGCTGTGATTGTAATGAATAAATTTCTGTGTTCTGTTGTCAAACCTGCTGAGGCCTTTATTTGTTCCGAGCCATATAAAACCGCTGTTATCAGTGTAAATTACATTTATTGTCTGGTTGCTCAATTCGTTGTCTTCAGCAAATTCGAGCTTATAAACCATAAAATCATAGCCGTCGAACTTATTCAGTCCATCCCATGTGCCAATCCAGATGTATCCTCTTTTATCCTGATTTATGCAAAATACCGTATTAACCGACAATCCTCTTTCGATTTTTATTTTTTCCGAAGAAATTCGTTCAAATCTCATCCTGTCGTATTGCGGGAATACATTATTATATGATACTATCAGGAGGAGGAAGGTAATGAATGAAAATATTCTTATTTTTAACCCTAATCGCATTATTAAAACATTTTTTCAAAATTATAAAAATAAAGTAAAGAAAAGAATATATTTTTGTGAAATTAAAGTTATGCATGTTTTGAGTTATTTCAATAAAATAAAAATACTATTACTGCTGATAATAATTTTTATTATTTCGGTAGTTATTCGCCTGCCCTATATAAATAATGAAGTGAAATGCGAAGAATATTGTTACACCGAAAAACTTACGATTTTCGAAAACATGTATTCATACGGATTAGGTGAATCACACTTCAGCCCCATACAAACCTATAAAAACAAAGGTGATAAATTTGCCGCATATTATAAGAGAGTGGAGGATAAAAACGGAAATAATTATTATGTTTCGTTTCCACCGCTTTCATTTCTTTTTCCGACAATTATTTTTAAAATTTTTCATGTTTCTCCTTCAAAATTTATATTGCAGGTTTTTAATCTGATTATTCATTTCATCAGCGCAGTTCTCGTTTTTCTGATTATTATTAATATTAATGATAAAAGAAAAAACGATTCCAACAAAATCTCTAATGAATTATTTCTCGGAGCAATTATTGCTTATGTTTTTTATTTGTTCTCGCCTGTAATGCTTTTTTTTCACACCGAAATATTTTCATGCGAAACATTTTCACGTCCCTTATGGCTTGCGGGGATATTAGTTGCATTCAAAATTTTCGGGCAGGATTCCCGGATAAAAAAAACTGATTTATTTTTAATTTCCTTGATTATATTTCTGTTAACCTATTCCGAGTGGCTCGGAATATTCTTCGGTGCGACTGTTTTGATCATTGCATTCGTTAAACGCAAAACAAATTCAGACTATTTGAAACTCATAAAATATATTTTGTGTTCGGTTTTATTGTCCTTGACTTTAATAGTTGTTCAGTATTCTTCAATAAGCGGGTTTCATAATTATATACATTCTTTATCAATACGGTTTGTTGAGCGCAGCGGATACTTCGGAGAAAAGCTCAGCGGTATGAATATAAGCATTTTTAATTCGCATTCATACCGTCATTTGTTTGAAAATTATAATTCCGCTTTATTCGGATTCGGTTATCTGACAATTGCTTTAGTACTTTTTCTTGTAATTATAAAAAAAATAAAAATAAAATTTACTCTTTCACCGATTAATGTTTTACTTATTTTATCAGTTCTTCCTACACTTATTCATTCAATAATATTTTTTAATGCAAACATTATCCACCTCGAATGTTTTTCAAGAATTTCGGTGCCTTTCTCTATCCTGTTGGGAGTTTTAGCTTATAAACTATTTGATAATTACAAAAGAAGTTACATAAAATATTTAATGATATTTCTGATGCTTCTATCGGTTTGTTTTTCAAAATTCAGATTTGATAAATATTACGATGAAAAATTCAATGATGAATTCATAAACAAAACAGCAGATTTTATAAAAAATAATTCCCGCAGTGAAGATGTTATTATTTTAAATATTGAAGCTGCATGTCCTGCTCCTTATTTATATCTGATTTATAAAACCAAAAGAAATATGGTTTCTGCCGAAAGTTGTAAGCGGGCAAATGAAAAGTTTTCCGCTATACTCCAGAATAATGCGAAATACTTTGAAATTAAAGAGAATCCTGAAAGCTTTTACATTAAAAATTTCGGCAAATAGCTTCAAATAATCACTATATTGTAAACAAGTAATGCGGTTTGCAAGTGTTGAAAAACGTATACACTTGTTTCACATTTAGCTGGTTTATAGTATGAATTTTTTTAAAAAATGTATACCGGAAGATTCTGTTATCGGATTTATCGTTTTGGTTTCGTATATTTGTATTAAATTTTGAATAAAATACCATGAAGAAAAACTACTCGATTTACTTGTTATTTGCGGCATTTGTGATGATGTCGGTTTCAAGTTTTAATGAAACAAGAAAAGATTCCTCACCCGGACAATGCTCTACGGGTTATGCTTTGGGCAATGCAGTTGATGACGGAAGGCCAATAATATGGAGAGATTATGACTGGAATAATCCCCCTCATCCTGCACAGATAATTAATTGCGCTACCAACTCTTATTTAACCGCATGGGGTCCTCACAAATGGATTGCTACCTGCCAGGAAGAATGGTATTGCTTTGGCGGCGTTAATGAAAAAGGATTCGGATGTGTACAAACACTTTTGTACTATTACCATCTTTTAGATCCGCCATACACACATGTGTATGACTACGGTAACTACCGTATAATGGGATGGATGCTCGGAAATGCCGACTCTGTGGGCGAAGCGAGAAAAGCTATTGATGAACAGGTAAAGTACTGGACAAGCCAGCCGGGAGGAGTTGACCACGACTGGTATTATCCGTCAGGAGGAGGTGGTTATTATCCTTCAATGTCATTTACTTGCTGCGATGCTTATGGAAATGTATCTCTGTTTGAAATTTCAAAAACATTTTATCATGAATATAATCCGAAAAATGCGGCGCGCCTTGCACAGTTTCCTGTAATGACAGGTGCACGCTGCAACAGGTCGCACGATAGGACAGACCATTGCGATAATCCCGGCACCAACTGGATTACCGATTGGAAAATCACAGGAGGCAGGAGATATTTTGAAGCAAAGGCAAACATGTTGAGAATGGCTACAAACGGCGATGGGGTTACGATCCAGGAAATGATGGATACGGTTATGAGATGGGGAGAACCAGGCATGGAGCCTAATAATTACGGAACATATCCGACAGATTCAGTTGGTGAATACCAGAATTCATGCTGGAAAAATCTTGATGGCGACCTTATCTGGGCAACTGCTCCGGGAGAAGACCCTAAAACCATAACTTTTTTTATTGCTTTGGGAAGGCCTGATTACAGTTGTTTCGTGCCTATGTGGCCCATGAATTACAACAGCCTGTCGAACCGTTTGTCAGAATATAGCAGTACTGGAATTCAATATTATGCCGATCAGGTTTACCAGAAGAGAGTAACAAGCGATAATGCTTTTGATAATTTTGTTAATACGCAGGTAAAAAATATAGAAGCAAATCACCGCGAAGTAGTTACCATAATTCGGGATTACTGGAAAACCCATGCATATGATGCGAATGTGTCGGATAAAATTACCGATGAAGCTGCTGAGAATGTTTATCAGACTTTAAAAACAATGAGCAACGGAACAGGTTATAACATGAATCACACACCTGTAATTACAGATATAACTGCAGAAGAAAATGCTGTAAAAATAATTTCTTTTTCCTGCACTGCAACTGATGACGATGGTACAATATCTTCTTATAACTGGGATTTTGGTGATGGGGGAACAGCTACAGGTGTGAGCCCTCAACATACTTATACAACTACAGGCACATATCTTGTACGTTGCCGTGTGCAGGATAACAGCGGTTCAAGAAACGCAAAATGGAAAATGGTAGAAGTAACAGGAATAGTAACTAATGTTACAACTCCTTCATTTTCGCCGGAAATTTTTGTCAATCAATATAACGGCACTATAAATATTGCAATTAATCAAAAAGATTATTCAACCAGCATCATGAAAGTTCAGATTTTTGACAATACCGGAAAGCTTGTAAAAAAATCGGAGTTTACAGGTAATAAAGCTTCAGTGGGAATACAAGATTGCAGAAAAGGAATTTATTATGTTCAGGTAATTTCAGGAAATAGAACATTTAATAAAAAGATTATACTTTTTAATTAAAGAATATTCTAAAATAAAATACCCCAGACTTGAGTTAAAAAAACAGGTTTGGGGTTTTTATTTAAACAAAATCTAAATAGGGTAATTCGCCAAAAGAATTTTCTGTAAAATTAATTATTAATAGCTATTGTCCGATTATTTATTTGTGTCGTTCCTACGGAACTTTAAATAACCCGGATTACATTATTCTACCAATATTTCGTCCCATACGGGACGGGATATTGGTAGAAAATAAAATAGAAAAACATATAAGCCCCGTAGGCGGCGACACATATTTAAACTTTAAAACAAAAATAAATAAAACCCCGAGTTGACTTCAAGTTTTTATTCTTTTATTATCTTTCTAACTTCAACTGTTTTGTTGCTCATTAGCTTCAAAAAGTAAATTCCACTCTTCAGTTTGCTTATATCAAGTTGGGTTTTTGTGTCTTTAATTTGTTTTTCTATTAATTTCTGCCCATTTACGTTCAGAATTGTTAAATAACTTTGTGTTGAAGTTTGTTGTGTTTTTATTATAATTTTATCTTTTGCCGGATTGGGATAAATAGAAAACGAATCATTGTTTTTGAAAGTGTTGGTTGTTCCATTACTTGAATCCATTGCGCATCTGAATCCTAAATAAAAATAACGAAAGCCGTCACCATGAGATAAAATGTCTGTTTGTATTGTACTTGGCCAGGCCCAATACCCTCCTTTCTGGTTTCCATGAAAGCCTGGGTTGCCTCCATCTTTTCTTGTTGTCCATTCTATTACGTTTCCATTCATGTCAGATACTCCGTAATAACTTAAGCAACCTGTATTGCTTCCGGCTGTGTCTGCCTGATACAGGCGCATTACTTCATTAGCCGACTGGGCAGCACTGGTTGAATTATTTATTACGGAATCAATAAGCTCAGAAAATGAATTTATGCTACTTAAGTAAGGAATAAACGGCCACTGATTTAGTAATGTTTGGTTAGGAGCTATCCATAATTTGTTATCATTGCAAGCCAACGAGTCGTATGTGTTTCCATAAACATATGATAATGAAGAAGGGCCTCCTGCAACCATTTCCCATTCATCATCAAAAAGTAATCTTTTTCCTCTGGCTTGGCACCAGCATTCGGCTTCGGTATAATTAAACATTACAAATGGGGTTTCGCCTTCTATATTAGGAGCCTCGTATTTGTCAACATAAATATTTCCTATAAGTATCATGCTGTCAACTTGTGCATTTGCATAGCTTAACAAATGAATTAAGGAAATAAAAACCAAGAGATTTTTCATGACTACAATACTTATTTAATTTTTGGTTTCACTGCCAGCGGCCGTAACTGATTTAGTTGCCGGGTTGTTAATACAAATATAATAAAATGTTTTGTTCCTATAACTTTAAACATCAAACAACCCTTCAGCCCAACTTGAGTCGTATCAAAGCCGTATTCAAACCGCATTAAAGTCATAATAGCAGCTTTCATTTTTCTGCAAGAAGAAGGGTTGGACTTGCCTTGCTGAAAAGGCGGGGGTAAGGTCCGATAAATTTCTTGTTCAATTGCAGAGTTAAAGTAAAATATAAAAGCCTTTCCGATTTCTCGGAAAGGCTTTATAAAATCCGGCGACGACATACTCTCCCACAATAAATGCAGTACCATCTGCGCTGGTGGGCTTAACTACTCTGTTCGGAATGGGAAAAGGTGAACACCACCGCTGAAGTCGCCATAGGTCTTTAAATTTCTATATTGACATTTAATTGAAAGAAAATACCTAATAAAAAAAAGATACGTACGTTAGAAAGCTTACGAGTAATTAGTACTGCTTAGCTTTGACATTACTGTCTTTACACCTGCAGCCTATCAACGTCATAGTCTTTAACGTCTCTTAAAGGAAGTATAATCTTATGGCGAGTTTCGCACTTAGATGCTTTCAGCGCTTATCTCATCCGAACATAGCTACTCTGCGGTGCAGTTGGCACTACAACAGATACACTAGAGGTTCGTCCGACTCGGTCCTCTCGTACTAGAGTCAGCACCATTCAAACTTCCAACGCCCACAACAGATAGGGACCGAACTGTCTCACGACGTTCTGAACCCAGCTCGCGTGCCACTTTAATCGGCGAACAGCCGAACCCTTGGGACCTTCTCCAGCCCCAGGATGTGACGGGCCGACATCGAGGTGCCAAACCACTCCGTCGATGTGAGCTCTTGGGAGTGATCAGCCTGTTATCCCCGGAGTACCTTTTATCCTTTGAGCGATGGCCCTTCCATGCGGAACCACCGGATCACTATGTCCTAGTTTCCTACCTGTTCGACTTGTTAGTCTCACAGTCGAGCACCCTTGTGCCATTGCACTCTGCGCACGGTTACCAAGCGTGCTGAGGGTACCTTTGAAAGCCTCCGTTATTCTTTTGGAGGCGACCACCCCAGTCAAACTACCTGCCAAACACTGTTTCCCGATAAATCGGGATTAGACTTCTAATGAATAAAGGGTGGTATTTCAAGTTTGACTCCATGAAAGCTAGCGCCTCCACTTCAAAGTCTCCCACCTATCCTACACATCGTTCATCCAAAGTCAATGTTAAGCTATAGTAAAGGTTCACGGGGTCTTTCCGTCCCGTTGCGGGTAAGCGGCATCTTCACCGCTACTACAATTTCACCGAGCTCATGGCTGAGACAGTGCCCAGATCGTTACACCATTCGTGCAGGTCGGAACTTACCCGACAAGGAATTTCGCTACCTTAGGACCGTTATAGTTACGGCCGCCGTTTACT
>JAQUPB010000114.1 GCA_029004185.1 Bacteroidales bacterium
GATTTGTTTTATTTCTCTGGGAGTAATTTTTGTAACAGAAACCTGTACCTGTGTTTTTGCTTCTTCTTTCTTTGCCGATATATTTATTTCCCCGAGGTTTATTGCGGATTTGCCCAAGTATATTTTTCTGCTTAAAATTTCATTGGCTTTAATTGTAATAACTTCTTTAATGGTATCATATCCGAGGTAAGTAACGGTAAGAGTGTATTTACCCGGTGGAATACGCGTTATGTTATAAAAACCGTTTACATCAGTAGAGGCTCCGTATGTGGTGCCGAGTAAATAAACATTAGTGAAAATTATCGGTTCGCCGGTTTCCTTTTCATAAACAAAACCCCTGATAACACAGGTGTTTTGTGAATATAAAAATAATGTTCCTGCAAGAAGCAAAAGAATACTTAAAAATAGTTTCTTGTTAAATCCCATCGAGATATATAAAAGGTTTCATTTACAAAGCAAGCAAAATTATTTAAAAATACGAAATAAAATATGTAAAAAGGTAAAATTAAAAATTAACTGATATTATAAGTAACACCTTCTTCAGCAATGGCAGTGTTTTTAAAAATGTTTTTTGCTTCATTTAATAACGGTTCCAGTTCTTTATATCTGGCAGAAAAATGACCAATGATTAATTTCTTTACCTGTGCTTTTTTTGCAATATCGGCTGCATCAATTGTTGTGGAATGAAATTTTTCAACGGCAATGTCTTGCTTCTCCGACATAAAAGTAGTTTCATGATAAAGCATATCCACATTTTTTATCAGCGGAATAATGGATTCGCAATATTTTGTATCGGAACAATATGCATATGAAGAAGGTTTGGAAGGAGCAAATGTAAGTTCGGAATTCCTGATAATATTTCCTTTTTTATCCGTGTAATCACTTCCCTTTTTCAGATTATTTAATTCATAAACAGGAATGTTGTATTTATCAGTTATTTCTTTATTGATTTTCCGTGGTTTCTCTTTCTCTTTAAATACAAATCCGCAGCATTCTATCCTGTGGTCGAGAACAATTGTATTTACAGTTATGTTTTTATCTTCATAAATTTTTTCGGACTTATCATATGTTAATGAATGAAAAACCAAGGGATAGCAGAGAACTGTATTTGAACACTGAAGATAAATATTAATAATCTTTTCCAGGTCAGGGTGAGCAAAAATATGCAACTCTTTATCCCTGTTGAACAAATGCATTGTGGAAATAAGTCCGAGCAAACCCAGATAGTGGTCACCGTGAAGATGGCTTATGAAAACATTATTTATTTTGTTTATGCTTATGTTGAATTTCCTCAGTTGCGTTTGTGTTCCTTCACCGCAATCAATCAAAAAAAAATGCTCAAGCACTTTTAAAACCTGAGCGGAAAGATTTCTGTTATATACCGGTGTGGCAGAACTGTTGCCTAAAACTGTCAATTCAAATCCCATAGCTAGAAAAAAGTACTTCAAGTACTTAGAGTGTCTATAATACTTAAAGTTGAAAAAAAAATATTTATTGACTGTTTTTTACTTTAAGTACTCGAAGTATTTTAAGTATTTGAAGTACTTTAAATTAAAAATCACATAAATTTCAAAGATGCTGTAGTTAAAATAACTGTTAGTAATTTATAAACGAAATCAGTTAACTGTCATCTTTTTTATAAAAACAGCATTTCCGTTGCTTATTTTGTAAAAATAAATACCGGGACTGACATTGATAGAACTGAAAATAATCCTGTTTTCACCAATTTTCGCTTTTATTTTTTCCGAATATATTGTCTGTCCCAGTATATTTATAACAGCAAAATCTATATTCTGAACAAGAGGTGAGGTGAATTTTATTTCGGTATATTCGCTGAAAGGATTCGGTTTGTTTTGAAATACTTCGAAAATTTCGTAGTTTTTAGTTGGAACATTGTTGTAAGCTATAACTCTTAGTTTGCGTGTCATTGAGGAATCTGGTGCACTTGCAGGATTTCCAAATATTTTACCATAAAACATCAGAAAAAATTTCAAAGTGTATAAACTAACATCATTAGTTGTTCCGGATATTTCAACACAACCATGCTCTCCACCAATCCAGTGTTGCTTATTGCATGCATAACTAAAACCGGATGGAAGTCCTTTTATGTTAGTAACCTTAACAGAGTCAATAGTTGCTGTTAATGTACCCAAAACCGTATCTGTTGGTATACGGCAATAAATGGTTGATGAATATGTAACTGTTGCAGTAGCATGAGGTAAAGAATCGGGAGGGTATATCAAACTGCCGTAACTGGCGTTTGGTGTGCATTGTGCATTAATAATATTTAATGCAATTAACATTATACACGCAGATAATAATATTCTTTTTACCATAAATTTTATTTTTAAGATGGACAAATATAATAAATAAAGGTATTTATTTGCAAATTTAAGTGTATTTTTTAATAAGACATTAACTTTTCCAAAATGGTTGCATGGAAAATCATTTAAACTTTTTGCATAATAAAATAAAATGATTATCTTTGCAGTCCTTATTATAAAAGCGAAGTAAAATGGGAAAGAAAAATAAAGATGCAAGAGTACAGGTAATTCTCGAATGCACCGAGCATAAAGCCAGTGGTAAGCCAGGTATTTCAAGGTATGTCACTACCAAAAACAAAAAAAATACTCCCGACAGGCTGGAACTAAAGAAGTATAACCCAATTTTGAAAAAATATACAATTCACAAAGAGATAAAATAATATAAACTATGGCAAAGAAAGTTGTTGCAACACTTAAAACCGGAGAAGGTAAAGAGTATTCAAGGGTAATTAAAATGGTCAAATCACCTAAAACAGGTGCATATGCATTTAAAGAAGCTATAGTTCATAAAGACCATGTTAAAGATTTCTTTACAAAGAAAAGTTGATTTTACTGAAATTTAATTTATGATATATTAAAGCTTTTTCAATGCGGAAAAGCTTTTTTTCATTAATACTGACAAAACAATATCTTTGCTTTATAATCTGAAATTAGCATGAGTATACTTGGTATATTTTCGGGAGACAAAAAAGAAGGACTTGAAAAAGGCTTGGCAAAAACCAAAGAAACCTTCTTTTCAAAACTCACGAAAGTGCTCATCGGCAAATCAAAGATTGATGATGATGTGCTGGATAATCTCGAAGAAGTTCTCATTTCATCGGATGTTGGCATCAGCACAACTCTCAAAATAATTGAAAGAATTGAAAAAAGAGTTGCATTTGAAAAATATACAAATGCCGGCGAACTGAACAAAATACTTAAGGAAGAAATAGCAAACCTGCTGGCAGAAAACAACACAGGTGAATATAGCGACTTCGGGATTCCCGAAACAGATAACCCATACGTTATTATGGTTGTTGGCGTCAACGGAGTGGGCAAAACAACTACAATTGCAAAATTAGCACATCAGTTTAAGAAAGCGGGAAATAGCGTTATACTTGGCGCAGCAGATACTTTTCGTGCGGCGGCAGTTTCACAACTTGAAATATGGGCAAAAAGGGTTGGTGTTCCAATAATTTCACAAGGCATGGGCGCTGACCCTGCTTCTGTCGCTTTTGATACATTGACTTCGGCAAAATCGAAAAATAACGACATCGTAATTATTGATACTGCAGGACGATTGCATAATAAAACAAACCTGATGAATGAACTTTCGAAAATAAAAAATGTAATGAAGAAAGTTATTCCCGATGCGCCTCACGAAATTCTTCTAATACTTGATGCTTCTACCGGACAAAATGCAATAGAACAGGCAAAGCAATTTATGCAGGCAACTGATGTGAATGCAATTGCTTTAACAAAACTCGACGGCACAGCCAAAGGCGGTGTGGTAATAGGCATTTCCGATCAGTTTAAAATTCCCGTAAAATATATCGGAGTGGGAGAGAGACTCGAAGACCTTCAGGTATTTAACAAATACGAATTTGTTGAGGCTTTTTTTAATTGAAAAACAGCCACAGATTCGCAGATAAAAAAACTTTTAAGAAAAATCTGTGAATCTGTGGCATATCATATAATCTGCCTTTATAGAATTATATAAAAATTAATGCAGACAAAAAAGACTAACGATAAAATCAGCATTATCACTTTAGGTTGTTCTAAAAACCTTGTCGATTCGGAAGTTCTGCTCGCGCAAATCAAAGCAAATAAAATAAATGCCAGCCACGATTTCCTGAAAAACAAGACTGACATCGTAATAATAAACACCTGCGGCTTTATTAATGATGCAAAAGAAGAATCAATTAATACCATTCTTAAATTTACCGATGCAAAAAGAAAAGGACTCATAAAAAAAGTCATCGTCTTCGGCTGTCTTGTTCAGCGCTATAAAGATGAACTCAAAAAAGAAATTCCCGGAGTTGATGCTTTCTTCGGTGTTGACGATTTGTATTATATAATTAAAAACCTCAAAGCAGATTACAATAAAAATTTATGCGGCGAACGTGAACTTGCCACTCCGTCACATTATGCATACCTTAAGATTTCCGAAGGTTGCAACCGCAAATGTTCGTTTTGCGCAATTCCATTAATCAGGGGAAAATATATTTCAAAACCCATTGAAAATATTGTTTATGAAGCAAAACTCCTCGCAGCAAAAGGTGTAAAAGAATTGATTTTAATTGCACAGGACCTGACTTTTTACGGAATGGATTTATATGGAAAGCAAAAGCTATCATACTTGCTTGAAAAACTTTCGGAAATCGATAAAATAAAATGGCTTCGTTTGCAATATGCTTATCCTGCGGGTTTCCCTCACGATGTTCTTGATGTCATTAAGAACAATGATAAAGTTTGCAAATACCTTGATATTCCTTTTCAGCATATAAACGACAACATTTTAAAATCAATGCAGAGAGGAATTACAAAAAAACAAAGTCTTGAACTGATTGATAAAATAAGGAATAAAGTTCCCGGTATAGCATTGCGCACATCGCTCATGGTGGGATATCCGACCGAAACAAAAAAGGAATTTGATGAATTGATGGAGTTCGTTGAAAAAACAAAATTTGAACGACTTGGTGTTTTTACGTATTCATCGGAAGAAAAAACAAAATCATACGAATTGAAAGATGCGGTTCTTCAAAAAGCAAAACAACAACGCTTCGGTGAATTAATGGAATTGCAAAGAAAAATTTCATTAAGGTTAAATAAAAATAAAACCGGAAAGACAATAAAGGTTTTAATTGACAAAAAAGAAGGCAATCACTACATAGGAAGGACAGAATACGATTCTCCCGAGGTTGATAATGAAGTTGTAATCAATAAAAACAAATCGAAAATTAAAATAGGAAATCTTTATACTGTTAAAATTACGGGCGCTTCGGATTATGATTTGTATGCTTCTATAACGTGAATAAAAATCGCCACAGATTCACAGATTAAATCAGAAAAAAAAATTATCTGTGAATCTGTGGCTTTTTTATTTTTATTTTTGTAAAAAACCATTTTTTAATCTAATCTCTTTAACAATGAAAACTATTTTCTCTTATTTTCTGCTTGCTATATTTTTATTTGCAAGCGGAACAACCAATGCAAACCTTATTTCTGCAAATCCATCAAATTACACATCGTATCTGGGTTCGCTAACTGCAGGCGATACATTGTATCTCACTGCCGGTACTTATACAAGTAATTTAACTATTAATAGCCGGAACGGAAACGTTTCCCAGCCGATTGTAATTATGGGAAGTCCGAATCTGTACACAACGGTTTTTCAGGGAAACTCATGCTGTAATACTGTCAGCATTACGAAGTGCTCTTATATTGTTATAAAAAATATTCAGCTCGATGGATTAAATCTTGATATTGACGCTGTGAAGGCAGAAGGCACAACAGGAAACTGGGCACATCATATAACACTCGAATATCTGAATATAATAAATTACGGAAACGACCAGCAGCTTGTCGGCATAAGCACAAAGTGCGATGCGTGGGATTGGATAATCAGAAAAAATAAAATAATAGGAGCGGGGACAGGAATGTACCTTGGGAACTCAAATGGCGATGAACCTTTCGTGAACGGCTTGATTGAAAATAATCTTATCATGAATACTGTTGGCTACAATATTGAGATAAAACATCAATTGAACGGTGTGCGGGATGGCTTTCCAGGCACTGCAGTGAATGGAAAAACAATCATACGCTATAATGTTTTTTGCAAGGAATCAAACGGCTCAACAGGCGGAATGGAAAGACCTAATCTTCTGGTAGGAGGATTTCCGCTTACAGGATGGGGCTCGATTGATTACTACGAAATATACGGCAACTTTTTTTATCAGAACCCCACGGAAGCATTATTTCAGGGTACAGGAAACATCAGGTTATATGATAATATTTTTGTAAATCATTCCGATGGCAATGGATTACGTGCTGTTTATATAACTTCACAAAATGGTGTTCAGCCGCAGGATATACAGGTATTTCATAACACAGTGTGGACAGCAAATTCAGCAGGAGGAATCCGCCTGTATAGTCCGAATGCTTCATATCAGCAATATTGTTATGCCAATGCAGTTTTCTCCCCTTCGCCAATTACAAATTTCACAAACAGTCTCGATAACATCACCGACGATTATGCCAATGCAACAAACTATGTTCTTTCTGCAACAACAAGCTTAAACACGCTTAATCTTTACCCCAAAAGCGGGCAACTCACAGGGACTTTAACGTCAAGCACGCTTTTTCAGAGTAACACTTGGTACAATAAAGATTTTAACGGCGATACTTACGACTGGACATACAAAGGTGCTTATTCCGGCTGCTGCACAAACAACGGCTGGCAATTGAAACTCGACACTATGCCAACTCCCGGTGGAACAATTACTGCAGTTCCCTCTTATAATGACAACAACTTTCAGGTTATTGTTTACCCTAATCCCTTTTCAAGTACAATTGCCGTTAATGCAAAGGATACAAAGCCTTTCGGAATTCAGATTTATAATTGCATTGGAGAGAAAGTTTACGAATCAAATAATATTAATTCACGAATAGAAATAGACTTTACAGATAAACCAAACGGAATATATTTTCTGCATTTAAAAAACGAAAATATTTCAATTGTCAGGAAAATAATTAAACAATAGCAACAACAGGTTTATACTTATAGGAATTTCTTTATTCCACCAACCTTAAAATTGTTCTTAATGCAATTTGATATTTGTTTTATTTGCGGACTCTGCGAAACCCTTTGCGAACTTTGCGAGAAACAAATTAAAAATTTCACGCAAAGCACGCCAAGAAATCGCTAAGAACGCAAAGAATCTAATTATCAAACCATGAATCACTATATATACTCAAGCAAATAATTCTTTTTTTTATCTTTATACCCTCAATCATTTCTTATGCATGAAACCCCGCTCTTGATACTTGCGATTTTTGTCATAATTGCATTGTGGCAGGCTATTGAATGGTACTCGAAAAACATTTTGTTCCTCAGGAAAAACGGAATATATGAACTCTACAGAAGCATAATTACCCCGCGCATACCTTATTTCAACGCCTTGTCGGAAGACGGAAAGAAAAAATTCATAAAGAGGGTTTTTTATTTCATGAAAGATAAAAAGTTTGAAGGCAGGGAAGGTGTTATAATTAACGATGAAATGAAGATTCTTATTTCCGCATCTGCCGTTCAGCTCACTTTCGGTTTTAAAAATTACCTTCTTTATTATTTCAATAAAATAATCATTTATCCGGAAGAATATTTTTTCAGGAACGAATTATACAAGGGAGCGACTACTAAAGGCACAGTAATGCTTTCATGGAAGAATTTCATTGAAGGCTATGCTGACGGCAGCGACAAAATAAATCTCGGTTTGCACGAACTGGCGCATGCCCTCGAACTCGACATTTTTTTCGGCAACAATTATAATGTTTTTTTTGCAAGTTATTACGATGAATTCCGCACGAAAGCCGAAGACGAAATAGAAAAAACGGAAAGCACCGATATTGCAAACAGCTTTTTGAGAAATTACAGTTACACAAATGTTCACGAATTCTTTGCGGCATCAGTTGAAGCATTTTTCGAAAATCCTCATGAATTCCAAAAAGCAATGCCGCGGTTGTATTTGAATTTATGCGTACTCATGAACCAGGACCCTGCAAATTCAATGAGAAACGATTATACGCTGACTCCTGATTTCACAGGCAGATTGGAAATTCCCGGCGAGGAAATAGAAAAATACCTGAAAGAAAACCGCACATCCTTGAACAAGTCATGGAACTGGTCGTTTACCGCGGCAAGCATAGGCATATTTATCGGCTCAATGACGACAAGCGTTTTGTGTTATTATACAATAATAAATTTACCGGTTCTCTTAAGTATCATTTCTGTTGTTACGATTGTAAGTCTTTTCGCACAATACAATTATTACAAAAGAAATGTAAACGATAGTTTTCCGGTTTATCTGCTTTATTCGATATTCGGAATTGGCGTGAATACAATGGCTCTCATACTGCTGATAAATTTTTTAATTGTCATGCCCGGAGAAGTGATTTACAATTTTAAAGTCATAGGAAAAACCATTGAATACGATAATAATAATCTGCGCGATTATTCGGTAACTATAACCATGTACAATGAAGAACTGGATAACGAACGCGAAGTCACTTTCAAAGGACATTCCGGAACTCCAAAAGAACTTAATGCAATAAAAATATCAGTATCTACGAGAGACGGTCTTTTTGGCTTTCCGGTGATAAAAGATGAAGTACCTGTTTACGAAGAAGAATAATTTATGGTCAAAAGACAAAAAGCAAAAGGGCCGGAAGACCGACCCTTAATAAATTATATTTATTTTAATTAATTATAAATGTGCAATAGGATCTGCATTTCCGTCAGGGTCGCCTTTAACATAACCGCTTACAATGGGAACTCCGCCGGTCATCAGAAGAACACCCGCAACGTGCGGTGCAGCCATTGAAGTACCACTGATAGTACTATATGTTCCGCCTTTCCATGTAGATTTGATGTTTACTCCGGGAGCGCAAAAATCAACCGAACTGCCGTAATTGGAAAAACTTGCCCAATTATCCAGATTGTCCATTGCAGAAACAGTGAAAACATTGGGTCCGTTTGCTCTTGAAGGAGAATGGTTGTTTGCATCGTCCGATTCATTGCCTGCGGCAACAGAAAAGAATATTCCTGTACCTGCAGCAGCAACAACTGCATTATCAAGCGCAACTGAAATTCCTCCGCCAAGACTTAAATTGGCAACATTTCCTGCACTTCCGTTTGCGGCCACATAATCTACTCCGTTAATAACTCCCGAAGTAGTGCCGCTTCCTTTAGCATTGAGCACTCTTACTGAAATAAGAGTAGCATTTGCAGCCACTCCAACCACGCCAATCGTATTATTTTTTGCTGCAACAATGCCCGCAACATGTGTTCCGTGTCCGTTGAAATCATCGGGAGAACTGAAATTACTGCCGCTTGTTAAAAAAGATTTGCTGCGAGATACATTTACATTTAAGTCAGCATGGTCCAAATCAACACCTGTATCAATTATCCATGCTATTTTGCCAGTTCCGTCACCTGTGCCAACGCGTGCAATTCCATAAGGAATCACCTGGGCAGGTTGCGGTGCCGGTCCGCCACCCGGTTTTCCTAAAGCAACAATCTTGTCCTGTTCTATAAAGTCAACTTTCGGATCCTGTTTGAGAATTTCCACCTGCTCTTCACTCAATGAAACCGAAA
Organism: Bacteroidales bacterium; assembly: GCA_029004185.1. GTDB lineage: Bacteria > Bacteroidota > Bacteroidia > Bacteroidales > JAHJDW01 > JAQUPB01. The sequence goes on from JAQUPB010000114.1 coordinate 9,676, forward strand.
AGCCTGTCAGTGCAGTGTTGTATGTTCTTTCAATTGCATTTTCGGAAATATCATATGAACCCAGAATTGCTTTTGCTTCGTTTTTCACAACAGCATTTCTTTCATCGTAGCTTAATGCGGAACTCATACGACTGCCATTTATAACAGATTTTTTTAATACCACAATGTATTTCCCCGGGATAACCTGTCCGTTTTCATCTGAAGACAATACTGTAATTGCAG